>DASVTJ010000567.1:0-50249 GCA_036387635.1 Duganella sp. | reverse complement strand
GGCCGGCTTGTGGCTGATATCCAGATGGACGTAATCGAGGCCGCGTTTTTTGATCTCGAAGTCGATCGCGCGCGCCACCACGTCGCGCGGCGCCAGTTCGGCGCGCTCGTCGTGGGCCAGCATGAAGCGCGTGCCGGCGGCTGCGCCCGCTTCAGGCGGCAGCTTGAGCAGGCCGCCTTCGCCACGGATCGCCTCGGTGATCAGGAATGACTTGGCGTACGGGTGGTACAGGCAGGTCGGGTGGAACTGGATGAATTCCATGTTCGAGATGCGGCAACCGGCGCGCCACGCCATGGCGATGCCGTCGCCGCTGGCGGTGTCGGGGTTGGTGGTGTACAGGTACACCTTGCCGGCGCCGCCGGTGGCCAGCACCGTGTGTTCGGCCGCGAAGGTCAGCACCTGGCCCGACTTCTCGTCCTGCACGTACAAGCCGTAGCATTTCGGCTGGGCGTGGCCCTTCTTGACCGGATGCAGCTTTTCAGAGGTGATCAGGTCGATCGCGCAGTGGTGCTCGAACAAGGTGATGTTCGGATGGGCGCGCACCTTTTCCTCCAGCGTCACCTGCACCGCGTGGCCGGTGGCGTCGGCCGCGTGGATGATCCGCCGCTGGCTGTGGCCGCCCTCGCGGGTCAGGTGGAACCCCATCTCGGCGGTGGCGTCGCGGGTGAACGGTACGCCTTGCGAGATCAGCCACTCGATCGCCTCGCGCCCGTGCTCGACGATGTAGCGCGTGGCGCTCTCGTCGCACAGACCGCCGCCGGCGACCAAGGTGTCGTCGATGTGCTGGGTATGGCTGTCGCCCGAGTCGAGCACGGCGGCGATACCGCCCTGCGCCCAGTTGCTGGCGCCGTCTTTGAGCGCGCGTTTGGAAATAATCGCGACTGTGCGCGTTTCGGCCAGGTGCAAGGCGACCGAGAGGCCGGCCAGTCCGCTGCCAACGATTGCAACATCAAATTTCATGATCACATGTGAAATGCATTAAGGAAGCATGACTATAGACGATTTGTCACTCCTCCGTCATATTCCGTTTTCCAGACCCGCTTTTCACAAAAGCGCAACACCTGTTGTCGTGGCTCAATACGCCAAAGCCGAGTCTTCTCCATCATGATAGTTCCGCCGTCCGGAGCGGTAGGGAGCGCATTGTGATCAGGATATTTCACCACTACGTGTCAAAAATGGCCTTCATGCTGCTGATGCTGGAGCTCATGATTTTGTTGACGGCGGCCGTCGCCAGCGCGCCGCTGTGGCTGCAGGCTAACCAGGCAGGACAAGTAAACTCCGGCGCCGACAGCCTGTACCTGCCGGCGCTGGTGTTCGCGCTGGTGCTGGTGCTGTGCATGGGGGCGTTGGGCATGTACCAGCACAACCAGTCGCGCGAGGACCTCAAAAGCACGTGCCTGCGGATCTTGCCGTCGTTCGTGCTGGGTTTCGGTCTGCTCAGCCTGCTCGCCTATGTGCTGCCCAGCCCGCAATTCGTCAAGGTCGGCAGCGTGGTGTTCGTGTTCGGCGGCGTCGCCATCTTGCTGGCGCGGCTGATGGTGTTCATGTCGGCGCAGTCGAGCATGCTGGAAAAACGGCTGATCATCATCGGCGACGGCGTCACCGCGCGCGAATGCGTCGACCTGGCGACCAATGGCAGCGGCTTCCACCAGTTCCGCGTGGTCGGCTGCGTGCCGGTCGAAGGCGAACTGCGCAGCGTGCCGCCAGCGCTGCTGCTGCCGGCCGACTTGTCGCTGCTGGCGCTGGCGCGGCGCTATGCGGCCGACGAGATCATCGTGTCGGTCGGCGACCGCCGCAACGGCGCGTTTCCGGTGCGCCAGCTGCTCGAATGCGCGCTCGGCGGCGTACGTGTGACCGACGCCGCCAGCTTCTTCGAACGCGAGGCGTGCCAGATCCGGGTCGATTCGCTGCAACCGAGCTATTTGATTTTCGGCGGCGGCTTCGACCAGAGCCTGCTGCGCGCGGCCGTCAAGCGCGCCTTCGACCTGGTGGCCAGCGGCGCGATTTGCCTGGCGGCGCTGCCGGTGATGCTGCTGACGGCGCTGGCGATCAAACTCGAGGACGGCGGCCCGGTGTTTTACCAGCAGGAACGGGTAGGGCGCGAAAACCGGCCGTTCAAGGTGCTGAAGTTTCGCAGCATGCGCGTCGATGCCGAGCTCGACGGCAAGCCGAAATGGGCATTGCACGACGATCCGCGCGTGACCGTTGTCGGCCACTGGATCCGCAAGCTGCGCATCGACGAGTTGCCGCAGATGCTCAACGTGTTTCGCGGCGAGATGAGTTTTGTCGGCCCGCGTCCCGAGCGCGCCTATTTTGTCGAGCAGCTGTGCCGGGACATCGCGTTCTACAACGTGCGGCACGGCATCAAGCCGGGCATCACCGGGCTGGCGCAGGTGCGCTACAGCTACGGCGCCTCGGTCGACGACGCCGTGCGCAAGCTGCAATACGACCTGTATTACGTCAAGAACAATAGCCTGTTCCTCGATCTGCTGATCCTGGTCGACACGGTGCAGGTCGTGTTGTCGGGCAAGGGCCGCTGATGCAGTGGGACCGGCCATGGCTTGGGTTATCGCCGTGGCCGGGCCACTGGCCAACCCAGTGGCCGTCGCAGCTGGTGCCGGTGGTGAGCTACGCGGTCGCGGCGGCGGCGTTCGCGTTGTTGGCGGTGCTGCTGTGGACGCGCTGGCGCGCGCGGCCACACGCCGCCGCGTTCGGCACGGCCTCCCTGGTCACGGCGGTCTGGGCCGGCGCGGCGGCCGGTTCCGGCGCCATCGATCGCGGCGCGCTGTTGCTGCTCGACGGCCCCGAAGTGCTGCGCACGGCGGGCTGGTTGATGCTGCTGCTGATGCTCGGCACCAACGGCTGGCGTCTGCGCGCGTGGCTGGCGGCGGTCACGGTACTGGCGCTGTTGCAACTGGCCGCCACGCTGATGCCCCAGGCTATCCTGGTCGGCGCGAGCGCCGGAGCACGGATCGGCGCCGGCGATTGGCCGGCGCTGCCGCTGATCACTCGGCTGGGACTCGCGGTGCTGGGCATGCTGCTGGTCGAGCATGTCTATCGCGGCGCCCAGCAGAACGCGCGTTGGGGCATCAAGTTCGCCTGCCTCGGCATCGGCGCCTTGTTCGCCTATGATTTTTACCTGTACAGCGACGCCTTGCTGTTCCACCGCATCCACGCCGATATTTGGGCAGCGCGCGGCGCGATCAACGCGCTCAGCGCGCCGCTGCTTGTCATTGCCGTCACCCGCAATCCGACCTGGACCCCTGGCCTGCTGCTGTCGCGGCAGATGATGTTCCGCTCGGCCGCCTTGCTCGGTTCGGCGCTGTACCTGCTGGCGATGGCCGGCAGCGCTTGGTATCTGCGTTACATCGGCGGCGCCTGGGGCGCGGTCATGCAGCTGGTGTGCCTGGTGGGCGCGGCGCTGCTGCTGGCGGCGGTGCTGTTTTCCGGGACGATGCGGGCGCGTCTCAAAATCTTCATCAGCAAGCACTTTTACCAGGGCCGCTACGACTATCGGCACGAGTGGCGGCGCGTCACGCAGGGGCTGGCGGAAGACGGCGGGTCGCTGTCGGAGCGTTCGATCCAGGCGCTGGCCGGCCTGGTCGAGAGTCCGGCCGGCGTGCTGTGGCTGCGCCGCGACGGCGATCTTTTCCAGCCGGCCGCCAGCTGGAACATGCCGCTGCCCCGGCACGAGGCGCGCGCCGACAGCGAAATTTGCCGCTTTCTGCAGGCGCGCCGCTGGGTCATCGAGATGCCCGAGTGGCGCGGCCATCCGCAGCGCTACGGCGGCCTGGCCTTGCCCGCGTGGCTGACCGAAACACCCAGTCTGTGGCTGGTGGTGCCGTTGATGTTGGAAAGCAGCCTGTTGGGATTCATCTGCCTGGCGCGCCCGCGCACGGCGGTGCAGTTGAACTGGGAGGTGCGCGACGTGCTGAAAATCGCCGGCAGCCAGGCCGCCAGCTACCTGGCCCATCGCGAGTCGGCCGACAACCTGGCTGTGGCGCGCCAGTTCGAATCGTTCAACCGGATGTCGACGTTTATCGTGCATGACTTGAAAAACCTGGTGTCGCAGCTGTCTTTGTTGCTGGTCAATGCGGAGCGACATAAGGCCAATCCGGCGTTTCAGGAAGATATGCTGGAGACGTTGTCGCATTCGTTGGACAAGATGAAGCAGATGCTGCTCAAACTGCACCGCGACGAGACGCTGGACGTGGCGGCGCCGCTGTCGCTGGCGCGGCTGCTGGCGCAGGCGGTCCGCAGCTGCGCGTCGGCGCAGCCGGCGCCCACGCTGGAGGAGTGCGACGTCGCCCTGACCGTGCTGGCCAACTGGCAGCGGCTGGAAAGGGTACTGGGCCATCTGATCCAAAACGCGGTGGAGGCGACGCCGCGCGACGGCGCCGTGACGGTCAAGCTGCTGCACGCCGGCGACACCGCCGTCATCGAGTTGAGCGACACCGGGCATGGCATGACCGAGGAATTCATCCGCGACCGGCTGTTCAAGCCGTTCGAGTCGACCAAGACGGCCGGCATGGGCATTGGCGTGTTCGAGAGCCGGGAGTATTTGCGCGAGATCGGCGGCCAGCTGGAGGTGATCAGCGTGCCGGCGCGCGGCACCACCTTCCGGGTCACGCTGCCGCTGCAAAAGGAAGTGCAGGAAGCGCAGGAAGCGCGGGAAGTAAAGGATGTAATAAGGGGAGAGAAGCATGGGGAAAAATAAACTGCTGGTGGTGGAGGACGACGCCGGCCTGCAAAAGCAGCTGCGCTGGAGCCTTGACGCTTACGAGGTGGTGGTGGCAAACGACCGCGAGTCGGCGATGGCGCAGCTGCGCCGCCATCAGCCGGCGGTGGCGACGATGGATCTGGGCCTGCCGCCGGACCCCGACGGCGCCACCGAGGGGCTGGCGCTGTTGCAGCAGATTCTGGCGGCGTCGCCCGACACGAAGGTGATTATCCTGTCCGGCAACCAGGAACGCGCGCACGCGCTCAAGGCGATTGCCATGGGCGCCTACGACTTCCACCAAAAGCCGCTGGACGCCGACACGCTGTCGCTGGTGATCGCGCGCGCGTTCTACCTGCACGCGATCCAGCAGGAGAACCGCCGCATGCTTCAGATCCAGTCCGATTCGCCGCTGGCGGGCATCATCAGCCGCGATCCCGGCATGCTGAAGGTGTGCCGCAACGTGGAGAAAGTGGCGCCGTCTTCGGCCACGGTGATGCTGCTGGGCGACTCCGGCAGCGGCAAGGAGCTGATCGCGCGCGGCCTGCATAATCTCAGCACCCGCCAGGACAAGCGGTTTGTCGCCATCAACTGCGCGGCCATTCCGGAGCAACTGCTGGAGAGCGAATTATTTGGCTACGAAAAGGGCGCCTTCACCGGCGCCCAGCGCCAGACCCTGGGCAAGCTGGAACTGGCGCACGGCGGCACGTTCTTCCTCGATGAAATCGGCGACATGGCGCTGTCGCTGCAGGCCAAGCTGCTGCGTTTTCTGCAAGAGCGCGTGATCGAGCGGGTGGGCGGCAGGAGCGAAATCAGCATCGACGTGCGGATCGTCTGCGCCACCCATCAAAACCTCAAGTCGCTGGCCGAATCGGGCCGCTTCCGCGAAGACCTTTACTACCGGCTCAGCGAGATCGTGCTCGCGATCCCGCCGTTGCGCGACCGCGTCGGCGACAGCGCGCTGCTGGCGCACCACTTCAAGAACAAGTTCTGCGCGGTCGAATCGCGTTCGGTGCTCAACTTCAGTCCCGAGGCGCTGGCGGTGATCGAGTCCTACGGCTGGCCGGGCAATGTGCGCGAGATGGAGAACTGCATCCGCCGCGCGGTGATCATGGCCGACGGCCCGCAGATCACGGCCGCCGACCTGGGGTTGTCCGACGGCGCTGCCGAGGAGGAAAGCGTCAATTTGCGGCAGGCGCGCGATGCCGCCGAATACCGCGTGATGGTCAAGGCGCTGGCGCGGGTGGACGGCAACATCGTCAAGGCGGCCGAGTTGTTGGGAGTGAGCCGCCCGACCTTGTACGATTTAATGAACCACCACGGCTTGAAATAGCTAGTGAGGTAGCTAATTCATCTCGCGCCACTGGCCGGCGGCGACCAGCTTGTTTTTCAGACCGGGCAGCGGGAAGCCCATGCCGTAGGCTTTCCCGGCGCTGGCGCGCGCCTTGTCGTAGTCCTTTTTCTTCAGGTACAGCAGGCCGAGATTGTAGTGGGCGGTGGGGTTTTCCGGCTCCAGCGTGGCGGCTTGCTCCAGCTGCTCCAGCGCGGCCTCGGCCTGGCCGAGCGCCAGCAGATAGCTGCCGAACAGCGAGCGCACCTTGGCGTCCTTCGGCCGAAACTGCACCGCGCGCTCGAAATAGCAGTCGATCGTGTAGCGCGCGCCGTGCGGCTTGCGGTTTTTATCGCGCAGCGCCAGCCGGGTCATCGCGGCCAGGGCCCGGTGATGGTTGGGAAAGCGGTCCAGCGTGTAGCCGATGTCGCCGCCGAGCGGACCCGATGCGCCCTTGGTCAAGCCTTCGACGCTGGGCGTGAAGTGGTACTGTTCAACCACCGTCAAGCCTTCGCGGTCGTCGGCGTTGGTGTAGTCGCCGCCCGGTTTGTGCGGCACGTAGGGCGCGCAGTCCGGGCCGGCGGCGGAAGTGGCGGCGCCCGCCGGCAGGGCGAAGGCGATCGATAGTAGGAACAGCGCGGTCGTTTTCACGGTTGTCTTCATATTCAGGTTCATGGTTTTTCCTTGTCGATGCGATCCAGCAGTGCGGCCAGCTCGCGGGTGCGCGCCGATCGCGCATGGCGGGCAATGAGCGCCGGCTGCGCCAGCGGGGCTTGATGCGCGCGGCACAGGCGCAAAAAACGCATCAGGGTGACGGCGATATCGGCGCTGGAATCGAGGCGGCCGATGGTGTCGATGCCGGCGCGGCGAAGCGCCCCGGCGGTGTCGCCTTCGGGATCGGTCAGCGCCAGGACCGGCCTGCGCGCGCGCAGGTATTCATATAACTTGGCGGGGATCTGGCCATTGCAGTTCGACGCCTGGAGCAGCAACAGGCCGTCGGCGGCGACCATCTCGGCCAGCGCGTCGCGGTATGGCAGCGGCGGCGCGAGTTCGATCAGTGCCTCGATGCCGGGGTGTTGACGCATCAGGCCTTGCAGATGCAAGTCGTGCGCCGTCGCGCGCAGCACCAGCTGAAAATTGGCGGCGTCGATGTCGCCTTCGGCCAGCAGGCGCGCCAGCGCGGCGAACAGCGGCGCCGGGTCGCGTTCCGACGGATAGATCACACCGCTGTGCAGCAGTCGAAACGGCGCTCCTTCCAGACGTGGCTTCGGCGCCACCAGTTCGGCGGCGATAAAATGGGTTTCATCGTAGCCGTTTTCGATCAACGCGATCCGGCGGGCGTCGGCCTGCGGATGCCGGGCGGCCAAGTCGCGCGCCGCGCCGGGCGTGGTGCAAACCACCGCCGCCGCGCGCTGCATGGATTGTTGTTCAATCCAATTGTGTATCCGGCGCCGGCGCGGGTCGGGCGGGTAGTCGGTGTCGATCATCGGGTCGCGCTGGTCGGCGATCCACGGGATGCCGGTTTTGCGGTGCAGTGTCAGCGCGATCAAATGGGCGGTGGCGATCGGATAGCTGGACCAGATCACTTGCGGCTTGTGCTCGCGGATCAGCCTGAGCCCGGCCGGCACTGCGCTGAGCCACCAGGAGATCCAGCGGTCGGGCTGGGCCAGCAAGGAAGGATAGCGGCCGCGTATCGCCATGTGGCGCGAGGCGTCCAGCGCGAAACTGCGGTGCACCGGCACTTGCGTGCGATGGTCGGCGAAGGGGCCGGCGTCGACATAGGCGTTCGGCGTGACCGACAGGATCACCGGATGCCAGCCCGATCGCGGCAGATATTCGGAAAACGCCAGCGTGCGCTGGATGCCGCTGCCGCCACGCAGCGGCGGGTAGTGATAAGCGATCATCAGTACGCGCTTCACCATGATCCGATCCAGTCGGCACAGAGGGCGGCGACATCGTCGCGCCAGACCTTGCGGCCGAAGGTGTGGTTGGCTTGCGCCACGATGGCTTGCCGCACGCGCGGCTCGGACAGCAACGCGCGCCACTCGGCGTGCCGCTCGCCCAACGCCGAAAATTCGCGCGCGCCGATATCGGCGCCGCTGAGGATGATCAGCACGCGGCCGCGAAATGTGGATAGGGAGCTTCGCAACCGCGCGGGAAGCGCGCTGTCGGTCTCGGCGTGCCTGCGCGCCGCCGCCGCCAGTGTGACCAGCGAGCGCACCGATTCGCGCAGCCCGAAAGCGCCGCTGACCAGCTTGCGCCAGAACTCGCGCGCGAACATGCGCCGCACGTAATAGTGGCTCAACGTTGCCTGCGCCAGCCCCTGTTCGGTGCGCACCCAGGGATTGAGCAGCACCAGCCCGGAGACGCGGGCATCCTTCGGCGCATAGAAGGCGGAGGCGGTGGCGCCGTCGCATAAGCCCCACAGCACGATATCCTTCATCGCCGGCAGTTCGAGGAAAAATTGCTGGATTGCCGCCCGCAGGTCGTCGTCGACTTTGTCGAAGCCGCGCATCGCGCCATCGCTATCGCCCATGCCGCGGTAATCGAAGCGCATCACCGGTATGCCGGCGGCGGCCAGATGCCGCGCCAGCAGCACGAACTGCCGATGGCTGCCGACGCGGTATTGCGGCCCGCCGGTGACGATCAAGACGCCGCGCGCCGACGGTTGTGAAGGCCGATGCAGTACGCCCACCAGCCAGCAATCGCGGCATTTGAACAGCAATGCTTGCTGCTCGACGCTCATGGGCGCTCCCTGGACACGGCCGCCAGCATGGCGGCCAGGGTGGCGTCGATCAAAGCCGGCGATTCGGTGATCTCGGCGCTGCTCCAGAAAGGCTGGCCTTCGATGGCAAAGGTGTTCACCAGCGCGCCGGCGTCGCGCCAGCGTTGCACCAGCAGGGCCGACGCCGCCCGCAAGGCGGGTGGCGGCACCGGGTCGACGGGACGGATCGGCGGCGTCACCAGCTCGAGCCACTGCACTGGGCAGCACGGCGTAAGCAGGGCTGCATCGGCGCTGTTGATCGCGGCGGACAGTTGGGACGCCAGCGTGTAGCCGGCCACTTCCAGTTGCGCCTGCGCCGGCGTACCGGCACAATCGAGCGCCCCATCGACCGGAACGCCAAACATTCGCGCGGCGCTATGCACCCGCGTGAATTGGTTCAGGTGCGCGCGCCCGCTGATCGCCATCTGCCACAGGATCAAGTCGGCGACGTCGTGACGGCGGGCGAAATCGAGGGCCAGCAGCCCGCCCAGGCGCAGGCCCCACACATAGAAGTCGCCGTGGCAGCGCCGCCGGAGCCAGTCCCAGGCCAGTTGCAGGTCGCCGAGCCACAGGTCCCAGCGGGCGTTGGTGAAGTCGCCGCTGCTGTCGCCGCAGCCATACAAATCGATTTGCAGCACGCCGAAGCCCGCCTGCGCGAAGGCGCGCGACTGCAACGCCGCCATGCGCCGGCTCTTGTTCAGTTCCTCGGCGAACGGATGCACATACAGGATGGTGCCGCGCGGCGCCAGCGCGGGATTGGGCTGGTGGTAGAGACAGAACCGCTCCCCGCGTGGCGACTTGAGGAAGAACGGCAGCGCGCCAGCGCCTTGCGCGTGGATGTTCACGTCAGCTTCGACTCGACAAAGCCGGCCAGCGTGCCGACCGTGGCGAAGTGGCGGGCGTTAATCTCGTCGTCGTGGACGGTGATCTCGAAGTGTTCTTCGAGGGCCAGCAGCACGTTCACCACCGCCATCGAATCGAGTTCCGGCAGGCTACCCAGCAACGGGGTATCGGCGGTCAGCCGCATGCCGCCCAGGCCAAGGGTGCTTCTTAATATGTCGCAGACTTTTTCGGTGGTGGACATGGCTGCTCCTGTGGGGTGACATCGGCCAGCGTGCTGGTGTCGAACATCAGTTGTGGAAAGGACGCGGGATCGCGCGACAGGTGGAAGTAGGGCGCCAGCGTGGCGAACATCCATTGCCATCCGCCGCAGCGGACGAACAGCGCCTCGCCCAGCGGCACGGTGCCAATGCGGGCGTGCGCGCGCAGCGAGGCGGGGTTGAAGGCGGAGATGCGGCTGCAGGTCCAGCGGATGCCGCCCGCGCGCAGCTGTGCGCGGGCCGCCTCCCACAGGCGCGGAAACACCCAGCCCAGGCGCTCGTCCGGATCTATCCAGACGTCGAAGTCCCAGCTGGAACGCGGTGAAGCGAGGCGAAACCTGGCCCGCACCTCGTCTTCGTGGTAAGCGTCCGGCACCAGCCACAGGAAACCGGCGAGGCGGCCGTTGCGCCAAGCCGACAGGCTGCGCGCGCCCTGGGCGAAGCGCGCGCGCACCACCGGCTCGGGTCTCGGATAGCCATCCGGTAGCGGTTCGTCCGGCAAATAGGGGCCGATGGTGATGTCGGCGCCACGCCCGACCACGCGGCTCGCCGGCGCGTCGCCCACGTACTGCGCCACAAAGCGGTAGCGGTACAGCGTCCAGCGCCCGCCGCTGGCCCCGGCGAGCGAGCGCCCGAGCCAGTACAGGAGGGCGTTGAGCCACCCCAGTTGCGCAAGTGTGTGACGCAGGCCGTTGGTCATGGAAGCAATCAAAGGAAACAATCAAGCGCGGTAAGGCTTCGATTAGACAATGACGGGTGGCACTGCGGTTTGCGCCAGCACAAGCGAGCCCCGCACTTGACGAGCGTCAATGACCGCCGCGCATTTTGTCCCAATCATAGAGGTTAGTTTTCTATGGGACATCAGAATGACGCAGCTAGTACATGAATTGATCTATCGGTCGGCGCAAACAATGCCGCAACGGGAAGCATTGTCTTATCAAGGCCACGGGTCGAACTACGATGCGCTGGCGAACATGGTCCGGGTGGCGGCCGACGCCTGGCTCGGGGCCGGGCTGGGGCGCAGCGAGCGCCTCGCCGTGTATCTGGAAAAACGCGAGGAGGCGGTGGCGGCGCTGTTCGGCGCGGCCGCCGCCGGGGCGGTGTTTGTGCCGATCAACCCGGTGCTGAAGGCCGAGCAGGTCGCCTACATCCTCGCCGATTGCAACGTGCGGGTGCTGGTGACGTCGCGCGAGCGTTTCAACGGGCTGGCCGCCGCGCTGGAAAAGTGCCCCGACCTGCGCACAGTGGTGGTGCTTGGCGCGACCGACGGACTGCCGGCGCTGCCGGGCGTGCGTTTGCTGCCGTGGCGCGAGACGATGCAGGCGTCGTCGCCGCGCGCGCCGCATCCGTGCATCGACACCGACGTCGCCGCCATCTTGTACACCTCCGGCAGCACCGGCCAGCCCAAGGGCGTGGTGCTATCGCACCGCAATCTGGTGGCCGGCGCGCTGAGCGTGTCGGGTTATCTGGACAATGTGCCGGACGACCGCATCCTGTGCGTGCTGCCGCTGAGCTTTGACTATGGACTGAGCCAGCTGACCACGGCCTTCGCCGTCGGCGCCTGCGCCGTGTTGATGAACCACTTGCTGCTGCGCGACGTCATCGACGCCGTCGCGCACGAACGCATCACCGGGCTGGCGGCGGTGCCGCCGCTGTGGATACAGCTGTCGGCGCTGAACTGGAACAACGCCCGGCGCCTGCGCTACATCACCAATTCGGGCGGCGTGATGCAGCGCCGCACCCTGGACGCGTTGCGCACAACGCTGCCGCAAACGCGCATCTATCTGATGTACGGCCTGACCGAGGCGTTCCGCTCGACCTACCTGGCGCCCGAACAGCTCGAGCGCCGCCCCGATTCGATCGGCAAGGCGATTCCGAACGCCGAGATCCTGGTGCTGCGGCCCGACGGCACGCCGTGCGCGCCGGACGAGCCCGGCGAGCTGGTGCACCGGGGCGCGCTGGTGGCGATGGGCTACTGGAACGACGCGCGCCGTACCGCCGAGCGCTTCCGGCCGCTGCCGGACCGCGCCGGCGGGCTGCCGATTCCCGAGCTGGCCGTGTGGTCGGGCGACACGGTGCGGGCCGACGCCGAAGGCTACCTGTACTTCATCGGCCGCAGCGACGACATGATCAAGACATCCGGCTACCGGGTCAGCCCGGCGGAGGTGGAGCAGGTGGTGTACGCGACCGGACTGGTGGCCGAAGCCGCCGCCATCGGCGTGCCGCATCCGTTGCTCGGCCAATCGATCGCGCTGGTGGCCCTGATCGCGCCGGACGCCGGCGCCGACACGACGGTGCTGTTGGCCGCCTGCAAGAAAGCGTTACCGGCCTATATGGTGCCGTCCCTGATCGAACTACGCGTCTCGCCGCTGCCGCGTAATCCCAATGGAAAGATCGACCGCAAGCAGCTGGCTGATGAACTGGCTGGCAGTGACAGCCTGAAAGCGCTTTGATGAAGCCTCCGACCAACGATCTGCCGCGCCACGCGGCGCAAAAACAATTTCCCGTGCAAGACGATTGCCTGCAACTGGGTGGCATTTTACTGACCCGGCTGGCCGAGCGGGTCGGGCGCACGCCGTTCTACGCCTACGAGCGCAGCCACATCCAGTCGCGCGTCGAACTGTTGCGCCAGACGTTGCCGCAGGGCGTGCACCTGCATTACGCCATGAAAGCCAATCCGATGCCGGCGGTGGCACAGATGATGGCCGGCCTGGTCGACGGCTTCGATGTCGCCTCGGCCGGCGAGCTGAAAACGGCGCTGGACGCGGGCATGGCACCGTCGCGCATCAGCTTTGCCGGCCCCGGCAAAAGCAGCGCGGAGCTGCGCTGCGCGGTGGCGTCGGGCGTGCTGCTGCACCTCGAATCCGAGGAGGAGATGCAACGGGTGGCCGCCGTCGGCGAGCTGCTGGGCATCACGCCGCGCGTGGCGGTGCGCGTCAATCCCGATTTCGAGTTGAAGCACGCCGGCATGAAGATGGCCGGCGGCGCCCGGCAATTCGGCGTCGACGCGGTGCGGGTGCCGGCGATGTTGCGCCGGATGGCGCGCCTGGGCCTGGACTTCCACGGTTTTCACCTGTTTTGCGGCGCCCAGAACCTGTCGGCGGCCGCCATTTGCGCCGCGCAACGGCTGTGCGTGCAGCTGGCGCTGGAGCTGGCGGAATTTGCGCCGTCGCCGGTGCGCTCGCTCAATATCGGCGGCGGCTTCGGCGTGCCGTATTTTCCGGGCGAGGCGCCGCTCGATCTGAACGCGGTGGCCGAAGGCCTGGACACGACGATGCAATTGCTGCGGCGCGAGTGGCCCGATACCCGCCTGATCCTGGAAATGGGACGCTATCTGGTGGCCGAAGCCGGCATCTATGTGTGCCGCGTGGTCGAGCGCAAGCAGTCGCACGGGCAGATCTTCTTGATCACCGACGGCGGCATGCACCATCATCTGGCGGCGTCGGGCAATTTCGGCCAGGTGATCCGCAAGAATTACCCGGTCGCCATCGGCAACCGCATGCAGGGCGGCGCGCGGGAAACGGTCACCGTCGTCGGGCCGTTGTGCACGCCGCTCGATATGCTGGCCGAGCGCATGGAACTGGTGCGGGCCGAGGTCGGCGACCTGGTGGTGGTGTTCCAGTCCGGCGCCTATGGGCTCACCGCCAGCCCGATCGCGTTCCTCGGGCATCCTGCGCCGCTCGAGGTGCTGGTATGAGCGGGATCTGTGGTTACCTCGGCGGCCACCTCGGCCGGCCATGGGATGGCGACGAAGGTGGCAACGGCGGTGGCAACGACGAGGCCAACGTTGATGGTAGCGTTGATGGCAACGACGATGGCGGCGGCGCGCTGCTCGAGCGGATGGGCGCGCGCATGGCCGAATTCGACGCCACGCCGGTGCGCACGGTGCGGTCGGGCGGCTGCGGACTGGCGATCGCCGCCCAGCCCGACAGCGTCAGCCTGTACAAGAAGGACGGTCTGGTGGCCGCCGTCTGGGGCCGGCCGCTGCTCGACGGCAGCGCCGACCGGATCGCACAGCGGCTGGCCGAGTCGTGGCGTGCCGGCGGGCCACAGGCGTGCGCCGCCTTGTCGGGCGCCTTTGCCGCGTGCATCGTCGACGGGCTGTCGGGCGACGTGTTGCTGGCGGTCGACCGCAACGCCACCTATCCGATGAATTATCAGAGCTTGCCGCACGGCTTGCTGTTCGGATCGTCCACGGCGGCGTTGCAGCTGCATCCGTTGGGCCGCGGCGATATCGATCCGCAAGCGCTCTACAATTATCTATATTTCCACATGATACCGGCGCCACGGTCGGTCTATTGCAACCAGTTCCGGCTGCTGCCGGGCCAGTATCTGCATTACCGGCGTGGCCGCATGGAACGCGGAAGTTACTGGAAGATGCGCTTTGACGAAGCACGGGTGCGCTCGTTCGACGATCTCAAGGCGCAGTTCCTGTCGACCCTGGAAGCGTCGGTGCGGCGCGCCGCAGGTGTCCGCAGCGACGGCAGCGACGGCATCAAGGTCGGCGCCTTCCTCAGCGGCGGCACCGACAGCTCGACGCTGGCCGGCATGCTGGCGAAAGTGCAGGGCGCCCCGCCGCGCACGTATTCGATCGGTTTCGACGTGCCCGGCTACGACGAGATGGACTACGCCCGCATCGCCGCCACACATTTCGGCACCGACCACCACGAGTTGTATGTGACGGCCGACGACGTGGTGGCGGCCGTTCCGCGCATCGCCGCCATCAGCGACCACCCGTTCGGCAACGCGTCGGCGGTGCCGGCCTATTATTGCGCCAAGATGGCGCACGACGACGGCATCGGCCGCTTGCTGGGCGGCGACGGCGGCGACGAACTGTTCGGCGGCAACGAGCGCTACGCGCGCCAGGCCGTCTTTGAACGCTACGAGCAATTGCCGTCGTCGCTGCGCCAGGTGGTGCTCGAACCGTTGCTGTTCGGCGTCGCGGGGCGGATCGACTTGCTGCCGTTGCGCAAGGCGCGCAGCTACGTCGAGCAGGCGCTGGTGCCGATGCCGGCGCGGCTGGAAACCTACAATTTGCTGCAACGCTACGGCGCCGACAAGGTGCTGCACTCGGATTTTCTGGCGCGCATCGATACCGGCGCGCCGCAGGCCCAGTTGAACGCTTGTTATTGGGACACGCAGGGCTTGAGCCAGATCAATCGCATGCAGGCGCTCGACTTGCGCTACACGCTGGCCGACAACGACTTGCCGAAGGTGCGCAAGGCGTGCGAGCTGGCCGGGCTGGAGGTGGCGTTTCCGTTCTTGAGCGACGAGATGCTGGCCTTTTCCGCCCAACTGAGCCCGGAGGACAAGCTGAAGGGGACGCGGCTGCGGTATTTTTTCAAGCGGGCGCTGCGCGGTCATTTGCCGTCGTCGATCTTGCGCAAAAAGAAACATGGCTTCGGCCTGCCGTTCGGCCATTGGTTGCAGTCGCACGCGCAGTTGCGCGCGCTGGCGTTCGACAGCCTGACCGACCTGAAGGCGCGGCGCATCGTGCGCCCCGAGTTCATCGACACGCTGATGCACAAGCTGGTGCCGGAGCATCCGGCCTACCACGGCACGATGGTGTGGGTGTTGATGATGCTGGAGCAATGGCTGCGGCAGCGGGCCAGCCGCGCGCTGAACAGCCGCGCCGAGCAGCCGGCCTCGGCCGATCTCAGCCGCCGGGAGCCGGCGGCAACAGCGCCCGGCGCCTGACGTTTTCGCGATAGCGGTTCAACAGCAACCGCATCAGGAAGCGCGGGCTGTCCTGCTGCCACGGCGTGTAGCGCGGCAATTGCCACAGGTCGCTGCCCAGTCCGGCGGTGCCGGCGACCGTGCTCAGCGCCGCCTCGAAGCCGAGCGCGCGCACCATCTCCACGTGGCGCGGCGTGTAGTCGGCCATCGGCTTGCCGTTGGGATAGGCGAACAACGTCACGCGTTTGCCGGTGATGGCTTCCAATGCCGCCTTGCCGTCGGCGATGTCGGCTTGCGCCTCGGCATCGGTCAGCGCCGCCAGGATCGGATGGCGATCGGTGTGGGCGCCGACCTCCATGCCGGCCGCCAACAACCCGCGCACCTGGTCCGAGCTCATCATCAGCGACCGGCGTGACGCCGGCGCCAGCCGTCCGGCCATGGTTTGCCGCTCGGCGAACGGCAGATATTTCAATTGCATCAGAATGTGGTCGATGGCCTGCCGTTTCTGCTCGACCGTGAAGCCGGGCAGCGAGCCGTGGCCGATCATCGAAAAATCCAGCCTGCCGGCCGGCGCTTGCCGGACGTAATCGATGATGTCGTCGTTCCACATCTGGCCGCCGTCGAGGTAGGAGGTGGCGATGAAAAAGGTGGCGTGCAGGCCGTGGCGTTGCAGGATCGGCAGCGCCAGCGTCGCGTTGTCGGCGTAGCCGTCGTCGAAGGTGATGCACAGCGCACGGCTGGGCAGCGTGCCCTGGCGCAGGTGGCGCACCGCCGTGGTCAGCGGCATCACATGGAAGAAGCGCTTGAGCACGCGCATATGGCGCTCGAAACGGTCGGCGTCCGGCACGCCCGGCAGCAGCGCATCGCGCTCGGCCAGCACCCGGTGGTAGATCAGGATCGACAACCCCCGCATGCCGATCATGGCGCCGCTCCCGCGCCTGCTCCTGCTCCGGCGCCGGTTCGGGGTCCGGTGCCGGTGGCGGCGACGCCACGGGCCGCCCGCGACGGTTCGACGGGACGCGCCGCGCCCAGCTCGGCCCGGCGCCGCTCGACCAGGATGCGGATAGCGACCACCGCCGCCATCAGGTAATAAGGCACGTCGAAATACAGCAGGCTGAGGAAGGCGCCGCCGACGGCAAAGCCGATCAGGCTGGCCTGGATCATTTTCGCCAGGCTGGCGGCCCAGGCCAGGTCGGGGATGTCGCGGCTGTTGCGGGCGATCCAGTCGGCCGAGCGCCAGGTGAGAAAGCCGAGCAGCAAATAAATGCCCAGGCCGACGAAGCCATGCTCGCCCAGCGCCTGGAAATAGATGCTGTGCGCCGCATGGATGTCGGCCGGATTGGGCGCGTACAGGAAAAACGTGTGGGCCTCGGCAAGCTCGAAGCCGCCGCCGAAGAAGCGGTCCTTGGCCAGGTTGTACGCCATGTACCAGGCGTTGATGCGGCCCAGGGCGGAGTCGTCGGTCTGGTATTCGCCGATGGTGTCCATGCGCTCGCTCCAGCGGTCGGGCATGAACAGCAGCGCGAGCGGCGCGAGCAGGGCGATCATGATGCCGCCCACCATCTTGCTGTTACTTTTCAGCCACATGAATCCGACCATGGCGGCAATCGCCAGCAGCCCGCCGCGCGAGTACGACCCGAGCGCGGCCAGTGCCGACAGCAGCATCATGGCGTTCATCGCATGCCATACCCAGCGCTTGTCGGTGCTCTGCTGCAGGTAGCGCATCAGCGGGATGGTCATGATCAGCGCCAGCGCGATCGAATTGTTATCGCCGATGAAGGTGCCGGCGGGACCCCAGACGCGGTCGTTGCCGCCGCTGCGCACGGTGAACACGCCACCCTTGACGCCGTAGTAGCCCAGCGACAGCGTCAGCACCCAGATCATGCGCTGGATATCCTCGCGCTTGCGGATCACCACCATGGTTACCAGGCTCATCAGCATAATCTTCATCACTTTGCTCCATTGCTGGTGGGCCGTGGACGGAAACAGCGCAAACAGCGTGGTCACGTTCATCCACAGCACGAACGCGACCAGCGCGAAGGTGACGCCGGACATCGGCAAGCCCTTCGGCTGGCGCGAGATGGCCAGGCTGAAAATGGTGGCGACCGCGATGATGAAAGCGAACGGGAACGTCGTGGCGAAACCCCAGCCCTGGGTATGGGGATTCATGACGCTGATCCAGATCCACATCAGCACGCCGGTGACGGGATTTTTGACGATCAGCGGCAAGCCGGCGAAAACGATCAGAGTAACGAGGATGTCGCGCATGCGGATGGCAGTCATTGATGCGGCGCAAGGATACGCCGGAGCCTGTCAGTACACTGGTTTCTTACCTATGGCTATCATAGGGCACAGGAGAGGCGAGCTTGTTGACTGTTCTCATGGCGACCTACAATGGCGTCGCGACCTTGCCCTCCGTGCTGGACGCCTATTGCCGCCTGGAGGCTCCGGCGCAGCGCTGGCAAGTGCTCATCGTCGATAACGCCAGCAACGACGGCACCGGCGCACTGGTCGCCGCCTACGCCGGGCGCCTGCCGCTGCGTTGCCTGCACCAGCCGCAGCGCGGCAAGAACGCGGCGTTGAACCTGGCGCTGGACGTGATCCTGGGCGAGCCGGGCGCCCCCGGCGACCTGCTGGTCTTCACCGACGACGACGCCACGCCCGCAGCGGACTGGCTGCGGCAGTGGGAAGCGTGCGCGCTGGCCCGGCCCGATTACGCCGTGTTCGGTGGCGCCATCGTGCCGGACTGGGCGGAGCCGCCGCCGGAATGGCTGCCGCGCCTGGCACCGACCGGGCTGACGTTCGGCCTGACGGCGCCGTCGCTGGCGGACGGCCCGGTGTTTCCCGGCCTGGTGTGGGGCGCCAACATGGCGGTGCGGCGCGCCGCCTTCGACGCCGGCCACCGCTTCGACACCACCGTGGGGCCGAACGGCCAAACCTATGCGATGGGCAGCGAGACCGAGCTGACGCGCCGGCTGGCGCTGGCCGGCTACCGCGCCTGGCATTGCGCCGGGGCGCGCGTGGCGCATCACATCCGCGCCGGGCAGATGCAGACCTCGTATGTGTTGAAAAAGGCGTGGCGCTTCGGCCGCGGCAAATACCGGCAGGACCGGCCGGGCATGTTCCCCGAGCTGCTGGGGCTGCCCCGCTGGATGCTGAGCCGCTACGTGCTGGAGTGGGCGCGGCTGGCGCGCGCGGCGTTGCGGCGCGACCGCGACGATGTGTTCCTGCGGCGTTGGGAGCTGACGTATCTGCATGGCTATTTTCACGAGGCCCGCAAAGGCCGGCGCCAGCTGCGCGACAGTCCCAAAAGCGTGCTTGTGACCAGTTATTCCGGCGAGCTGGGCGGCATGGAGCTGCGGATGGCGCAGGAGGTGCGCTATTTGCAGGCCACCGGCTACAGCGCCGGCCTGGCGCTGCGCCGCTTCACCGGCTTCGATGACTGGGCGCAGCGTCTGGCCGGCGAGCAGATCAGTGTGGCCGAGTTCGATCCGCCGCTGTTCTTCGAGCAATGGGAGTGGCGCCGGCTGAACCTGTGGCGCGCGCGGCTGCTGGCGGGGCGCCGCTTGCGCGCTTTCCGGGCCGACCTGGTCCATGTGGCGCTGTGCTGGACCAATTACGGCGTCTCGGTGCTGTGGCTGGCGGGACACTGCCGCCTGCCGACCGTGCTCAGCGTGCATAACGCGTTCCCGGCCGCCTCGTTCAATGCCTGGCATCGGCCGCTGCTGAAGCAAGCCTTCGGCGGCGTGCGCGGCATTTACGCCGTGTCGGAGTCGGCCATGGCGCATTTTCTGGCGCTGTACCGCCCCTATATATTAGCGTCCACCCGGCTGGCGGTGATACCGAACTCGGTCGACACGCAACGCTTCCGGCCGTCCGCCGCGTTGCGGCATGCGGCGCGCGAGCGATTGGGGCTGCCGCAAGACGCCTTGGTGATCGGTTCGGTGGCCCGTTTGTCGGAACAAAAGCAGCCGGGGGCGGCGCTGGCGATGTTGGCGCTGTTGCGCAAGATCTTCCCCAACCTGTATCTGGTGCTGGCCGGCAGCGGTCCGCTGGAAGCGGACCTGCGGCGCCAGGCCGACCGCAGCGGCGTCGGCGCCTATGTGATGTTCACCGGGTTCGTGGCGGCCGTCGAGGAACTGTTGCCCGCGCTGGACGTGCACCTGCTGCTCAGCCGCAACGAAGGCTTTGGCATTTCCACCATCGAGGCCATGGCATGCGGCGTGCCGGTGGTGGCGACCAACGTTCCCGGCAGCGCCGACATCCTGCGCGGCAGCGGCGGCGGCATCCTGATCCCCGATGGCGACCTGAAAAATTCGGTGCCGATGGTGGCCGGGTTGCTGATCGATCCCGAGCGGCGCGCCGCCATGGGGCGCCGGGGCAGGGAGGAAGTGGTGCAACGCTACAGCGAGGCCGTGGTCGGCAAGCTGGTGCACGATTTCTATCAGGGCTTGCTGTGACGGCCGGCGCCGGGATGCGCCGATGAACCGGCCCGGCCACGCGCGGCTGTCGTTTCTGACTTCGTTCGCCGAGAAATACGCCTTGTTGGTGGTCAATACCGCCGGCGCGATGGTGCTGGCGCGGCTGCTGACGCCGGCCGAGGTGGGCGTCTACGCGATCGGGGCGGTGCTGGTCGGGCTGGCGCAGGTGCTGCGCGACTTCGGCGTCGGACCTTACGTGATCCAGGAAAAGGAATTGACCCGGGACAAGCTGCGCGCCGCGCTCGCCACCAGCATGCTGGTGGCGTGGCTGCTGGCCGCGTGCGTGCTGCTCGCCAGTTGGCCGGCGGCAAGGTTTTACCAGGAGCCGCGCCTGCAAACGGTGATGCAAGTGTTGTCGCTCAATTTCGTGCTGATCCCGTTCAGCGCCGTGGTGTTGCCCTATTTGCGCCGGCAAATGCGGTTCTCGGCCATCTTCGCGCTGAACTTGTCGCAGACCGTGGTGCAACTGCTGTGCACGGCATTGATGGCGTGGCGGGGCCTCGGCTATCTGAGCCTGGTATGGGGCGCGGTCGCCGGCACCTTGGCGCTGCTGCTGGCCAGTCTATGGTGTCGCCCGGCCGACATGCCGTGCTGGCCCGCGCGCCGGGGCATGCGCGCGATCGTGTCGTTCGGCTCGCTGTCGACCGCCGGCACTGTCATCGACGAGGCCGGCGTCGCGGCGCCGGATCTGATCATCGGCAAGATGATCGGCGTGGCCGAGGTCGGCATTTTCGGCAAGGCGATGGGCGTTATCAATGTGTTCAATCAACTGGTCACGGCCGCCATCTCGCCGGTGATCTTCCCGCTGTTCTCGGCGCAGGCGCGCGACGGCGGCGATCTGCGGCGTTCCTACCTGACCACGGCCAGCTACGTGACGGCGCTGGCATGGCCATTCTTCGGCTTTGTCGCGCTCATGGCGCCGGCGCTGGTGCGGGTGCTGTACGGCGACCAGTGGGATGCAGCAATTCCATTGATCCGCATCATCTGTATCGGATCCGCCTTGTATAGCATGTTCAGCATGGCACGCTATTTGTTTGTCGCGATGGGCGCGGTCGGGCAGCAAGCCGGGCTGGACGCGATGGCGGTGCCGGTGCGGGTCGCGGCGGTGCTGCTGGCGGCCCCGTTCGGGTTGACGTGGGTGGCGGCGGCGGTGGTGGCGGGCGCGCTCTTTCGCAGTGGCCTGACCTACCGCGCACTGCGGATGCTGACCGGCATGCGCTTGGCCGACTTGCTGGCGGCGGTGCGCGTCAGCGCGCAAGTGGCGTTGGTGAGCATCGCCGGGCCGCTGGCTGTTCTGCTGTGGTCGCCTGAAGGTGCGGCGCATCCGATGACGCGGCTGGCGCTCGCCGCGCTGGCCACGTTGGCGCTGTGGCTGGCGGCGATTATCTGGTTCCGTCACGAGCTGGCCGACGAATGCCTGCTCGCCGGCCGCAAGGCGCTGACCCTGCTGTTCAAATAACCCGCGAAGGATAGCGTATGCGCGTCGGAATCCTGTCTTATCCCATGCTGTTTCAACGCGAGGGCGGCTTGCAGGTGCAAGTGCGCTCGACGATGGCGGCGTTGCGGCAGTTGAACATCCCGTCGATGCAGGTCGAACTGGTCGACCCCAACCACCAGCGGCTCGACAGCTACGACGTCATCCATGTGTTTTCCTCCATCAACGGCAATTATCGGCTGGTGGAACTGGCGACCGAGATGGGCGTGCCGGTGGTGCTGTCGGCGTTGCTCTCGCCGAGCTGGACGAAGGCGGCCGGCCTGCGCGCCCGGCTGGCCGACGGCTTGACCGGCCGCCTGACCGGATGGAACGTGCAAACCAGCTACGCCCAGACCAAGCGCGCGCTGCAACTGGCGCAGATGGTTATCGCGCTGGGACCGGCGGAGCGCGATGCCATCGTCGACGGCTTCCGCACCGACGGCAAGAAGATACGCATGCTGCCGAACGGTATCGGCCCGCGATTCTTCAGCTCGGACCGGCAGGCGTTTGTCCGGCATGCCGGTTTGAGCGGGCCGTTCGTGTTGATGGTGGGCGCGATTTCGCCATATAAAAACCAGCTGGCGCTGGTGAAAGCGTTGGAAACGCACGACCTTCCCATCGTGCTGATCGGCAGCGCGCAGCGTCAGCACGACGATTACATGCAGGAGTTGCTGGCTTCGCCGATGGTGCGCTGGCTCGGCCAGCTGGACCACGACGGCGCCTTGCTCGCCAGCGCGTATGCGGCGGCGACGGTGCTGGCGCTGCCCAGCCAGGGCGAGGTCTATCCGCTGGTGGTGCTGGAGGCGTTGGCGGCCGGAACGCCGGTGGTGATGACCGATGAAAGCGCGTTGAGCTTGCCTTCCAGCGGGTTCGCCCTGAAACAGTTGCGCTGGAACGACACCGAAGCGCTGTGCGACGCCATCCTGGATTTCGTGGCGTACCCGCCACAGCGACGGGAGGTGCGGGCGCTGGTGGAAAAGTTCACCTGGCAGCGTGTCGCGGTGCAAATCGCCGACTGCTACCAGGAGCTGCACTTGCGCCGCTGCGCGACGCTGGATGAGCGCCGTGCTGTTTAATTCGTTCGGATTCCTGTTTCTGTATTTGCCGGTGGTATTCGCCGGATATTGCTGGTTGGCGCATTGGCGGCCGGGCTGGACCGTCGGCTGGCTGGCGCTGGCGTCGCTGTTTTTTTACGGCTATTGGGATGCGCGCTACCTGCCGTTGCTGCTGGCGTCGATCGTTTTTAATTACTGGTGCGGGATGCGCATCGCGGCCGGGGCCGATTCCGATGCCGCCGGCTCGCGCCGCAAGCGCTGGCTGCTGTTCGCGCTGGCCGCAAACCTGTGCTTGCTCGCCTATTATAAATACGCAAATTTCTTCATCGCCAGCGTGAACGACGCCACTGGCGTCCAGTGGCACGGCTGGGCGATTGTTCTGCCGGTCGGCATCTCGTTTTTCACGTTCACGCAGATTGCCTTCCTGGTCGATTGCTATCGCGGACTGGCCGGAGAATACCGTTTCGCGCGTTACACCTTGTTCGTCAGCTACTTTCCACACCTGATCGCCGGGCCGGTGCTGCATCACAAGGAGATGATGCCGCAGTTCGATGTCCGGCCACGGCCGAACGCCGCCGACGCCGCCGTCGGCATCTCGATCTTCGTCATCGGACTGGCGAAAAAAGTCTTGCTGGCCGATCCGCTGTCGGTGCTGGTCGGTCCGGTGTTCGCGCCCGGCGCCGAGCCGCAGCTGATCGAAGCGTGGATCGGCGCGCTGGCGTACACGATGCAATTGTATTTCGATTTCTCCGGTTACTCGGACATGGCGATCGGACTGTCGCGGCTGTTCGGCGTGAAGCTGCCGCTGAATTTCAATTCGCCGTATCAGGCCGCCAACATCAGCGAGTTCTGGCGCCGCTGGCACATGACGTTGTCGCGTTTCCTGCGCGACTATTTATATGTGCCGCTGGGCGGCAACCGCGCGGGACGGCTGGCACGCTACCGCAATCTGATGCTGACGATGGTCCTGGGCGGACTGTGGCATGGCGCCGGCTGGACCTTTGTGGTCTGGGGCGCGTTGCACGGCTTGTATCTGGTGCTGCATCACGCGTGGCAGGCACTGCGTGCGCGGCGGGGTCGCCAAGCGCCGCAGGGACCACAACCGGGGCGTTGGTGGGCACGCGGCGTAACGTTCCTTGCCGTGATGCTTGCGTGGGTGATTTTCCGCGCGCCGGACATGGCGACCGCCGGCGACATCCTGCTGGCCTTAGCCGGCGGCAATGGCGTGGCGCTGCCACGCGGCATGGCGGTCCACGCCCAGCAGTTGATGGCGCTGGGTTGGGCGCCAAGCTTCACCGGCATCCGCTGGATCGACTTTAGCGGACCCGGCGTGCCGGCGCTCGTGCTGGCCATGGCGCTGGCGTTCCTGGCGCCAAATACCCAGCAAATCTTCCGGCATTACGGGCCCGTCGTCGAGCACATCGCGGCGCGTGCCGGCAAGCTGCAATGGACCTGGGCGCCCAGCCGGCCGTGGAGCCTGGTTTTTTCGCTGGTCCTCCTCGGTTGTCTGTTCAGCATGAACCGGGTCAGCGAATTTCTTTACTTCCAATTCTGATCATGCCGACCCCAACCCAGCCGCCGAACTACACCCACCAGCCGGCTCGATGGCGCGGCTACGTGGCGATCTTTTGCGCTTCCAGCGCGCTGGTGGTCGCCACCGTCGGCATCGTCAACTACCAGGTCGATCCGTATTTGACACACCAATGGGACACGCCGCAGGTGCGCCAGTTGCAACCCGGCCGTGAAAAGCTCAGCGCCTGGGGCAAAACCTATGCGCTGGCGAAGTTCAAGCCGGCGGTCGTCTACGTCGGCAATTCCCGCACCGAGCTCGGCTTACCGACGCGCAGCGCGCTGTTCGCCGGCAAGGATGTTTTCAACGGCGCGCTGTCGGGCGCCTCGCTGGGCGACGCCATCGCCATGGTCGGGCATGCAAACGCGGTCGGCCGCCTGGAGACGGTGGTCTGGGGCATCGATGCACCGTCGTTCTCGCTGGAGGTCGGCAACACCGACTTCGACCGGGAGCTGGTCGCCAGCGATCGCTTTTACCTCGCGCGGCGCGGCTTGACCGACATGAAGCGCGCGCTGACGCTGGACATGACGATCGATTCCCTCCGCCTGCTGCGCGGCACGGCGGCGAGATCGTGTTATTCGAGCCTGGCGTCTTACGGCCAACGCGACGAGGCCTGTGTGCGCCAGCGTATCGACGGCCTGGGCGGCACCGCCAGCGCCATCGTGCCGCGCACCCGCGAGTACATCCGTGGCACCGGTCCCACCGCCGAGGCGATGCGGGCGCTCGACCACAGTGTCGCCGGCCTGTGCGGATCAGGCGCGAGGGTGCGGTTGTACATCAATCCCACCCACGCGATGACCGCCGACGCGCTGTACCGGGTCGGCAAATGGCCGGCGATGGAAATCTGGCAGTCGCGGCTGGCCGACATGGCGCAACGCCATCGCCTGGCCGGGTGCGACGCGCGCGTGTTCGATTTCTCCGGGTTCAACAGCATCACCACCGAAGCCATCCCGCAAGCGAGCCGGCAAGCCGATATGGTTTATTTTTGGGAAACGTCGCATTACCGCGTCAACGTCGGCCGGATGATGTTAAGCCGCATGTTCGGCGGGGCCGAGGCCGTGCCCGGCGATTTCGGCGTCGAGCTGATGCCGGGGATGATGCCGGCGCATCAGTCGGCGCAGCGCGCGGCGCTGGAACGCTATCATCTGGACCATCCGCTCGAAAGCCGGATAGTGTGCGAGGTCGCGGCGGAAACCGCGCAGCAGCGGATCACGGCACGCTGAGCACGGCGCAGCCTTTTTCGCATGGGCGGGCCGACTGGTCCAGCGCGGGAAACTCTTTCTGCCAGCGTTGCAACATGGCGCGTTCGTCGGGGCGGGCCGCATCGTCGAGGAAAACCCGGGCGCCACGTTGCAACATCGAAAACAGCAACGGACCGGCGGGATAGCGCGCCAGCGAACGCGTCGCCTGCGGCGGTCCGTCGACCACCAGCATGTCGATCGCCAGTCTTGGCGGCAAGCCCGAGACATCGTACCAAGGCCAGTTTTCGCCGCCCAGTTGATGCGGCCGCAGCGGCGCGTCCAATACTTGCGCCCAGTCCTCCAGACCGTGGCGCCGCAATTGCTCGCGGGTCAGATTCGCGTAGTCGGCGTCGTGTTCCAGGCTGATGACTTTGCCGCCGCCATTGAGTTGCATGCAGCGCGCCAGCACCAGGGTCGACGTGCCGCTGCTGCACTCGACCACCGTCTCCGGCCGGGCGCCGCGCGCGTGGCGCGCCAGTTCCAGCAGAAAATCCGGCGACGCCGCCCAGCCGCGCGTGGCGGGCAGGCTGCGCCGCAGATCCAGTTCCACATACAGCCCCTGCAACGCTTCCATCTGGCGAAACAGGCCGGTGGTATCTTGATGGGTCTGGTCCTTGACGTCGTACAACAGGATGTGCACCAGACGCAGCTTGTGCAGTATGTACAGCGCGAGCAGCAACAGCGTCAGGGTTCCGGCGGAGTAGGCGAGGGCGGGCATGGCGTTCCTTTCTTCGGATGTCAGTTGCTGACCACTTTGCTGATGACGTAGCGATGTTTGCCGGAGGCCTCGGCCGGAATCGTGTCGACTTGCTCGATGACGATGGCGACCGACGATCCGAGCCGCGCGCGGAACTGGCTGACGATGCTCATGTGCAGCGCCGGCGCAAGCCGGTCGGCGCTCACCAGCAAGATCCTCGTGCACTCCACGCTTTCCTGGATGATTTTGAAGGCGCGCACCTGCGGCACGTCGCGCAATATATAGATGAGCGCCAGCCCGTGCATGACCGTGCCGTCGCGGGCGACAACAAAATCGGTGACCCTGCCTTCGATGCGTTTGAGCAGCGGCATGCCGCGCCCACACCGGCACGGCTGCGTGCCGAGCGCGCCGACATCGCCGGTTTCATAGCGGATGAACGGGAATTCGCCGCTGGCCAGATGGGTGACGACGATGGCGCCGCTGTCGCCCGGGCGCACCGGTTGGCCGCGCGGGTCGACGATCTCGACGATGACATCCTCGGCGGTGATATGCATGCCGCCTTCCGGGCATTCGTGGGCGATGAAGCCGGCGTCGCGCCCGCCGTAACCGTTGGCCACCGGCGCCCCGAACGCGGCGCCGAGCAAGGCGCGCTGCTCCTCGTACAACCGTTCCGCCGTGGCGAACACCACTTTGACGCCGATGCCGTCGAGCGCGATGCCACGCGCCTGCGCATGCCGGACCAGCAGACTCATCACGGACGGATAGCCGAACAGCATCGCCGGACGGCGCCGCAGCAGCAACGCCAGATAACCGTCGAGCCGCGCCGGCGACAGGTCGAAGGCCGGCAGCAAGGTGGTGCGCAGCAGGCGATCGCGGCGGGCGCGCCAATAATCCTGCGCCTTCAGTTCGATCGGCGACCCCCACAGCACGGCTTCGCGGTCGCCGATATCGACGCCCCACC
This sequence comes from Duganella sp., assembly GCA_036387635.1. Lineage (GTDB taxonomy): Bacteria > Pseudomonadota > Gammaproteobacteria > Burkholderiales > Burkholderiaceae_D > Rugamonas. Next base: position 23,183 of record DASVTJ010000567.1, on the reverse strand, counting down.
AGCGCGTGGCGCGCCATTTGGCGGCGACATCATGGCTCACGCGCTCCTTACCCAGAAAGAAGATCAACGGTTCGCCGCTCGAACCGCCGGTGGTAAACCGCTGCAACGGACCGGCCGTGGCGGCGATGAAGTCGTCGCGCCGCTCGTTGATATCGCTTTTACGCAAGATCGGCAGGCAGCGCAGATCACGCAGATCGCGCACGCGCGCGGCGTCGAAGCCCAGTTCGGCGAATTGCCGGCGGTAGTAGGGCACGTGTTGCGACGCGTGCAGCAGCAACGCCGTCAGTCGCCGCAATTGCAACGCTTCGATGCTGGCCGCCGACAGCCATTGGCTTTGCTCCATCCGGCGGCGCAAGGCGGCGCTGTGGTGCCGTTTGAATCGTTCGTGCAGCGGAAACAGGCAGCGCGAAACGAACGCCGTGTAACCGTATGCGGGCGGGCGTCTGAGCACGCGCCGATACTGCGCCGCCAGCAGCGGCGCGACCCGCTGCCAGCTGTGGCGTTGCGCCTTCAGCAAGCCTTCGCTGGCCAGTTCCCGCGCCTTGCTTTTATCGAGCAGCAACGACAGCATCGCCTGCTCCATCGCGCAGCAGTCTCCGGGCGCCACCAGCAAGCCATCGACCTCGTGCGTGATCAGATACGGCACGCCGCCGACGTTGGTGCTCACCACCGGCACACCGCTGGACCATGCCTCCAGGACCGAGTTCGGCATATTGTCGGCCAGGCTGGCATTGAGCAGCAGGTCCGACTCCCGGTACAACTCCGCCATCGTGGCGTGGTCGGTCTTGCCGGCGAAGCAGACGGCATCGCCCAGCGCCAGATCGTCGGCCAGGCGCCGCAAACGCGGCAACTCCGGTCCCTCGCCGCAAATGGTCAGGCCGGCATGCGGCAAGGTGCGGCGCAGCATGGCAAAGGCGCGCAGCGCGCTGGCGTTGTCGTACAAAGGTTCGAGGTGGCGCGCGACCAGGATCGCGGCGCTGCCGGCCGGCTTGCACGGCCGCTCGCGCGGAGGCTGGAAGCGCGTCAGGTCGACGATGTTGGGAATGATCTGGACGACGACGCCGTGGCGCGCGAACACCTCGGCCAGAAAGCCCGACGGCACGATCACGGCGTCGGCGCGGCGCAGCGTGAAGCCGACCAGGCCGGCGCTGCGCCGCAGGAAAGCTTGCGCCTCGCCGCCACGATAATTGACGACCACGCCTTTACCGCGCAGGTGGCCGATCCAGATCGCCGGCGCCGCGAACAGGTGCCACGACCAGCCGGAATTGGCCATCACGTGCAGCAGCTCGGCACGGCCGGCGGCGCGCCACAGCCGCCACAGATACGGCAGCAGCCGCACGACGGCGCGGGCACCGCGCAGGCGCGCCACCCATGGCGGCCAGGGCCGGTTGACTGGTACCAGCTCGACCTCGGCGCCGGCCCCGCGCAGCAATCCGCCCAGTTGCACGGTTTGATTGGCGATGCCGCCCGCCGGCGGCGGCAGCGGCCCGACCAGCGCGATCCGCATACCACGCAAACCATGCATACCGTGCATGCCGTCAGGATCGGGCGGACCATGCCCATCGTTCAGACCTTCTCCGCCGGACGCGTCGCGCGCGTCGGCGCCGCCATTGCGGCCGCTGGCACTGTGCCGATCATGCGGGCCGGCGCGTTCGCCTGGATCGGGCGCGGCGGACGTAGCGGACGTAGCGGACGCATCGGTCGCGGCGGTGTGCTTCATGGATTCGGTCATGTTTGCGGCGCCGCCAGGCGCTGGTAGATGTCGCTGTAGCGGGCCACGCTGCCGCCCCAGCTGCGTTCGGTCTCGACGTAGGCGCGGGCCTGGGCGCGCAGTTGCGGCCAGCTGTGCACCTGGCCTACCAGCGCGGCCACCTGGTCGGCCAGCGCGTTGGCGTTGCCGGCCTGGAACAGCATGCCGGTCTTGCCGTGTTCGATCATCTCGCGGTGGCCGCCGACGTCCGAGGCGACGATCAGCCGTCCCTGCGCCATCGCCTCCAGCGGCTTGAGCGGCGTGACCAGTTCGGTCAGGCGCATCGGCAGGCGCGGATAGACCAGGATGTCGACCAGCCGGTAGTAGTCGTCGACCATCTCGTGGGCCACCCGGCCGGCGAAGGTGACGCGCCGCTCGATGCCCAGTTCGACGGCCAGCGCGCGCAATTGCTGCTCCTGCGGGCCGCCGCCGACCAGCAGCACGTGCAGCGATGGAATCGTCGCCAGCATGCGCGGCAGCGCGCGCAGCAACAACGTCAATCCCTCGTAAGCGTAGAACGATCCGATAAAGCCGAGCACCAGGTGCCCGCTGATGCCGAGGCGCTGGGCCAGCAACCCATCCGCCGGCGCCGGCGCGCCGAAGCGGTCGCTGTCGACGGCGTTCGGTATCACCGTCACCTTGGCCGCCGGGATGCCGCGCGCGACGATGTCGCCGCGCAAGCCTTCGCAGATCGTGGTGACGGCGTCGGCCCGGCGCATCACATGGTTTTCCAGCGCGCGCGTGAGCCGGTAGCGCACGCCGCCGGCGCGGCTGGTGCCGTGGTCGGCGGCGGCGTCCTCCCAGAACGCGCGGATCTCGTAGACGACCGGGATGCCCAGCGCGCGGCCGACCCGCAACGCGGCCACCGCGTTCAACGCCGGCGAATGGGCGTGCAGGATGTCCGGTTTGGCGTTCTCGGCGACCTGGCGCAGCCGGCGGTACAGGCCGGCGATGACGCCGAGCTGGCGCAGCACCGGCAGCCGCGCCCACCAGCGTTGCAGCGGGGCGGTGCGGAAGAAGTGCCAGCCATCGATTTCCTGCTCCGCCTCGCCGGGTCCGGGCATCGAGCCGTCCATCGCGTGCTGTTTGGCGCTGGTCAAATGGATCGTTTGCCAGCCCAGCTTGCGCTGCTGGCCGAGGATCGCCAGGGTGCGGAAGGTATAGCCGCTGTGCAGCGGCGCCGAATGGTCGAGGATGTGTAAGATCCGCATGCTCATGCCGCCTGCCTTTCGGTCGATACTTTTGGAGTGCGCAGCAGCTGGCGCAGGAACGATTCGAACATCAACAGCGACCACAACGGCGCGCTGTGATCGCGCCGGCCGGACTGATGTTGCGTCATCAGTTCGCGGATATACGCCAGATTGAACAGGCCGCAATCGGCCAACACCGGGCTGTTCAGACAACCTTGCAGGCGCGCCCGCAGCGGCCCGCGGAACCAGTCGGCAAGCGGCACGGAGAAGCCCATCTTGTCGCGGTACAGGATGTCGTCGGGCAGGTACGGCTCGAGGCCCTTTTTGAACAGGTATTTGCCGATGCCGCGTTGCAGCTTGAGCGCCGGCGGCAAGCCGGAAATCCATTCCACCAGTTGATGGTCGAGCAGCGGCACGCGCACCTCGAGGCCGTGGGCCATGCTGGCGCGGTCGACCTTGGTCAGGATGTCGCCCGGCAGATAGGTTTTCATGTCCAGATACTGGACCATCGACAAGGCGTCGTCGGCGGGACAAGCGGCGGCGTGCTTGCGCAGCACTTCCACCGCGCGGTACTGGCCGATGTTGCGCCGCAGCGACGGGCTGAACAACTTGTCGCGCATCTGGTCGCTCATGATCGACACGCCATGGAAATATGCCGCCACCGAGTCGCGCGCCAGTCCCTCGAAGGTGGTCTTGGCGCGCAGCGGGCGCGGCGCCCAGTCGGCCTTCGGATAGATGCGGCCCAGCGCGCCGAACACCGGCTTGCGTATCGACAACGGCAACATCGCGCGAAACCGTTCCTCGTGCAGATGCCAGCGGTAGCGGCGGTAACCGGCCAGGTTCTCGTCGCCGCCGTCGCCGGACAATGCCACCGTGACGCGCTGGCGGGCCAGCTCGCACACCCGGTAGGTGGGCAAAGCCGAGCTGTCGGCGAACGGTTCGTCGTACAGGCTGGCCAGATGGTCGATCAGGTCGGCGTCGTGCTGCTCCACGCGCTGGGTCAGATGGTTGGTCTTGTAGCGGTCGGCCACGGCCTGGGCGTACGGCGATTCGTCGAACTGGGCGTCGCTGAAGGCGATCGAGCACGTGTTGACCGGCTGGTCCGATTCCTGCGCCATCATCGCCACCACCGCGCTCGAGTCGACGCCACCGGACAGGAACGCCCCCAGCGGCACCTCCGCCACCAGCCGGATGCTGACCGCTTCGCGCAGGCGCGCGATCAGTTCGTCGGCCGCGTGCTCCGGGCTGATGAGCCGGTGCGGCTTGAACGGCACGTCCCAGTAGCGCTTGGGCAGGCCGGGCGAGCTGCCCTTGCGCACCAGCAGGGTGTGGCCGGGCTCGAGCTTGCGGATCTGCCGGAAGATGGTGCGCGGCTCGGGGATGTAGCCGTAGGCGAAGTAATCCTCCACCGCTAGCGGGTCGAGTTCGCGGCGTACGCGGCTGTGCGCCAGCAGCGCCTTCATTTCGGAGGCGAACACCAGTTGTCCGTCGTCGAGCACGGCGTAGTGCAGCGGCTTGACGCCGAGCCGGTCGCGCGCCAGGAACAACGCCTGCTGCTTGCGGTCCCACAGGCCGAACGCGAACATGCCGCGAAAGTGTTCGACGCAGCGTTCGCCCCATTGTTCCCACGCGTGCACGATGACCTCGGTGTCGCAGTGGGTGCGGAAGATGTGGCCGAACTGCTCCAGCTCGCGTTGCAACGCCGGGAAATTGTAGATTTCACCGTTGTAGACCACCACCACCGTGCGGTCCTCGTTGAACAGCGGTTGCTGACCGCTCTTGAGGTCGATGATCGCCAGCCGGCGGTGGCCGAGGCCGACACCGGGTTCGCGGTGCGTGCCGCTGTCGTCGGGGCCGCGATGGGCCTGGATGTCGGTCATGCGCTGCAACAGTCCCGCATCAATGTCGGGCTGGCGGTACAGATCAAATATGCCGGCGATCGCGCACATGACTATCCTTTCGGGGGCAATTAGGTGAGCCGGTCGTAGACGGCAAGGTAGGCGTCGGCCATCGCCGTGAGACTGAACTCGGCCAGCACGCGGCGCCGTCCGCGCGTGCCGTGGTGGGCGCCGAGGCCGGGAATGCGATAGTAGGCGCCGATGGCGTCGGCCAGCAGCGTCGGGGCTTGCGGCGGCACCAGCGTGCCGGTCCAGCCGCCGCGCACCAGGTCCACCGTGCCGCCGACCGCCGTCGCCACCACCGGCAGCCCGCTCGCCATGGCTTCGAGGATGGTGTTGGAGGTGCCCTCGGCCAGCGACGGCAACGCGAACACGTCCATCGCCCGCATCAGTTGCGAAATGTCGTCGCGGCTGCCGGGCAGCCAGGCCAGGTGCTCGACACCGGCGCGCCGCAGCACGTCGAGGCAGGCTTGGCGACAGGGGCCGTCGCCGATGATGATCAGCCGCATTTGTTCCTGCGCCGTGTCGTCGGCCGCCAGCAGCAATAAAAAGGCGTGCACCAGCGACATGTAATCCTTGACCTCGGCCATGCGGCCGACGCTGCCGATAACGAACGCGTCCTCGCTGAGGAAGCCGGCCGGGCCGACGGCGGCGCGCGGACCGAGGCGGGGGTGGAAGCGCACACTGTCGACGCCGTTACGGATATGGGTGACTTGCTGCGGACGGACGCCGATGGCGCCGACCAGCCACGCTTCCAAATCCTTGCTGACGGTGATGAAATGGCCGATCAGCGGCCGCAGCAGCTTGCGCAGCAGGCGGTAGCGCAAATTGCGTCCGTGCAGGTCCTGCATGTCACGGCCGTGTTCGCCGTGCACGCGCAGGCGCACGCCGGCCGCCACCGCCAGCAACTGGCCTTCGATGCTTGCGAGGTTGCGCGTGTGGATCAGCAGTGGTTGCAGCCGCTTCAACGTTTTGAATAACCTTACATAGTGTGCCCAGTCCTTGCCCTCGCGTTTGTTGATGCTGATGACTTCGACACCGGGGCGCTCGATGCGCCGGGCGAAGTCGGTGTGGTCCTTCAGGCAGACGATGGCGTGGCGGTAGCGTTCGGGCGGCAGATGGTTGATCAGGTTGATCAGGCCGTTTTCCAGTCCGCCCACATCCAGCTGGTGGATCAGATGGACGATCAGCGGCGCCGCGCCGGCACTGGCATGGGCGCCGGCGGCGGCGTCAGCGTGCGGCGACATCGCGCAATCCTTGGTCGATGGCGGGCAGCATCGCCGATAACAGGTCGTGCATGGCGCGCTCGGCAAGGCCAGTCTCTTCGTCGTAGGCCGACGCCACGACGATCTCGGCGCCGCCGTCGTCGCCGCCCAGCAGTTTGCTCTTGGCCAGCATCAGCTTGAGCAACTGTGGACTGCCGGTGTCGACGCCGTCCTGGCGATACCAGCGCCACACCAGCAGCTTGGTTTGATCGAGTTGTTCGACGCTTTGCCGCACTTTGAGGCGGCGGCCGCCCACCGCGATGGTGCGCGACGCGACGCCGACCTCGTTCCAGTAGGGCCGGCCGGAACCGGACAAGCGACGCACCGGCGCCAGCAATTCGGCGTGCCTGGTTTGATGGCGGTACCAGGTCAACTGTAACGACACCGTGCGGCGGCCATCGGCGTAATTGACCGACCAGCGTTGCGGCAGGCCCATGTGCAGCGCGTGCCAGTCCTGGGCGGTCATCGGGCTGGCCCGCCATGGCGCCGGCGGCGCCGCGACCGTCAGCGGCGGCGTTGTCGGCGTTGACGTCGGCGTTGACGTCGGCGAGCCGTCGGCGGTCGGCGGCTGCGATACCTGCAGCGCGATCAGCGGCCACACAGCGGCGGTCGCGATCACGGCCACCGCCATGCGCGCGAAGCTGGACGCAGTGGCCGGCGCCAAGGCGGCCGCGCCGCCGAACCGCTGTCGCGGCGCGGTCCGCGTTGCCGTTTGTGCGTGGTCGCCATCGGTCTCGCGCCAGCGCGCGCCGACCCAGAACAGCAGCGCCGACACCAAGCCGAAGAACACCCAGCCATAAATCAGGTGATCGATGCCGACCGCCAAGGTCATATCGCTCCAATGGCCGATCAGCACGATCGAAAAGGCGCGCACTGCGTTGGCGACGATGGGCACGATCACCGAGACGGCGATGAACAACAGGCGGCGCCATGGGCTGCGATAAGTGATGTAGGCGTACATCGCGCCCAGCGCCAGCGAGGCGATCAGGTAACGCAGGCCGCTGCACGCCTCGACCACCGACCAGTTGCCACTGGGCAGGGACAAGAAGTTATTTTCGCGGAAGACCGGGATGCCAACCAGTTGCAGCAGGAATACCGTGCAGCGGGCGGTGAATTCGATCAGCGGCGGAATGAAAACCTCCCCGAACGGCACCGCCAGCAACAGGTACAGCAGCGGAAAGGCGATGGCGCGCGCGTACGCGACGCCAAGCACGGCCAGCACGGTGGTGGCCAGCATCAGGGTGAAAGCATATTGTTCCAGCACCTGGACGTTGGCCATCGACGACACCAGCCATAGCGCGCCGAGCAAGGCCAGCGCGAGCAACGCCAGCGGAGCGGGGCGCACCGGCTGCCCGGACAAATGACCACGCCGGCGCCAGATCATCCAGGCCGCCATCGGCGGGATCACGAATCCGTGGGCGAATGTGTCCGAACGGCTCCACAAGCCGACGATGGATGCGGCCGTGGCGAAATGCATCGCCAGCAACGCGCACAGCGCGGCCGCCACGCTGCCATACGCGAGCGCCCGGGTGGCGGCGCCTCGCGGTGGCGCCTGCGCCCGCCGCACGAGCGACGGTAGCGCGGACGGGCCGGCGCTCATGACGTCCTCTCGGGAATGCCGCCGGCCGGCGTCGGCTGGTCGCGCGCCGGGCCGCGTGCTTCCGGCCCGACAAGCGAGGCGGCTTGACGGGACGGGCCAATCCGGGCCGCCCGATCCGCCCGATCCGCCTTATCCACCTTATCCACCTTATCCACCTTATGCGGCTTATCCAACTTATCCGCCTTATGCGCCCCATCCGCCCCATCCGCCATATCCGCCATATCCGCCAGATACTCTTGGTCTTCCTGGCCCGTCTCGTCCACGCCCAGCGCCGCGCCCAGCCGCTGCAAATTGGCGTCCCAGCGATAGTCGCGCAGGATGCGCCGGCGCGCAGCCGTGCCGAGCCCGCTCGGAGCGGTCAGTTCCCGCCCGACGTAGAAAATGAATTCGCCGGCGTCGGCCGCCCGCAGCACCTCGGTGCCGACCACGGACGAAATACCTTCAAGCGCCTGCGGCGTGGCGATCACCGTCTTTTGCATCGCCATCGCCTCCAGCACCTTGTTCTGCACGCCACGGCCGATATGCAAAGGCGCCACCACCACGGCCGCATACTGCAGGTAGGGACGGATGTCGGCGACGGTGCCGCTGACGAACACCCCCGGCAGCCGCTTCAGCGCTAATACGCCCGGCGCCGGACGCGCGCCGACAATGTAAAATTGCAAATCCGGAAATCGCAAGCGCAGCGACGGCATTACGCGCTCGGCGAACCAGATCGCGGCATCGATGTTGGGCGTGTAATCCATGGCGCCTGTCAACACCACGACGCGCGCGGTGCCGTATGGATTGTCCAGCCCTGGCTGCGGCAGGAAAAATTCGCTGTCGACACCATTGTTGAAGTAGTCGACCTTGTGGCCGGACTCGGGCGCGCGCAGGCGGAACAGCGACGCCTCCGCGCGCGAGACCAGCATCACCTGATCGAACTCGCGCGCCACCAGACGCTCGTATTCCAGCAGCTGCCGGCCTTCGCGCCGGTACAAGGCCGACAGCGGCCACGGCTGGTCGGGGGCGTACTCGCGCCACTTTTCCGAGTCCACATCGACCAGATCCATGATGCGCGTCAGCGGTCCGTGCTCGCTCTGCGCCGGCAGGTATTGCGCCATCGGACCGGAAAACGCCAGCGCGGTGTCGATGGGGTTGTCGTCCAGCGTGCGCCGCACCCAGCGTTGCAGCCTAGCGTTCCGGAAGTACGGCAGGCTGAGCGGCTCATCGGTGGCCAGGCCGCGCACGCTGCCCAGGCGCGACCAGCGCGGAAACGTGCGGATGAAGCACGAACTGGCGCAGCCGGCGGCCAGGTGTTTTACAAAGGGCACGTCCTCGGCACTGTCGATGAAGGTGCCGAGGTGCACGCGGAAGTGGCGCTGGAGGTAGCGCAGCACGTGGTAGGCGCGAATCTTATCGCCCTTGTTGGGTGGATACGGTATCCGATGGGTTAAAAACAGCAGGTCCCGCATGATGCTAGCCCAGCTGGCGGACGATGTGCGGTCCAATCGCGTTGGCCACCGGCAGCGGCAGCATGCGCCACGCTTTGATGAACAATTGGAAGCGCGGATTGAGCGGCTGTACGTCGCTCAGCTTCTTGCCCCGGTGTAGCTGGCATTCGTAGTGCAGCGGCTGCGGCTCGAAGCCCCAGTTCTTCTTGAAGGCGTACGAGCCGGTGCCGACCTTGCTGCGGCCGAAATCGAACAGCGTGCAGCCGTCCTCGCACGCGCGGCGCATCACTTCCCAGTACATGAAGTCGTTGGCGGCCAGCGTTCGCGCGAGCGCGCCGCCACCGCCATAGTAGGGAATGATTTCGCCGCGAAAGTGGAAGCTCAACACCGAACTGACGGCCTTGCCCTCGTGTTCGACGCTGAGCACTTCGCAATCGTCGCCGAACTCCTGTTGCAAGCCGTGAAAGTAGCGGCGGCTGAAGACCGGCGTGCCGAGCCGGTGGACGCTGTCGGCGTAGCAACCGAAAAAGCGCGACGTGTCGGCGTCGATCCGGCTTTGCAGGCCCGCGCCGAAGGCCTTGCGCAGCACCGCGCGGTGCTTGCGCGGCACGGCCAGCAGGTTTTGCCCGGGATCGGCATGCAGCGGCTTGCGGAACGTCGCGTAGACGCTTTTGACGAGCCACTCCGGGTGGCGCGGGCGCAGCTGGCGGTATTCCAGATGATCGACCCGCAGGCGCTTGGCCAGCGCCTGCGCGGCCTGGTCGACGGCGTCGGCGGCGTCCTCGTCGGTGGAGGCGATGCCGCCATACACGCAAAACGGCAGCGAACACAGCGTATTGCCGAACAGCAGGCTGTTGACCTGGGCCAGCGGCAGGATGGCCTGGATTTTCCCCTCGGCCTCGGCGTACAGGAACCAGGTCGGGTGGCCGAAGGCGTCTTCGATGACATGTTGCCAGCCGGCGCGGTGGAAAAAGGTCGCGTCGGGGCAGCGCTGCACGAACTCGTCCCAGCGGGTCCGGTCTTGCCGGCCCATCACACCCACGGTGTACGACGGCGCGCTGTGCTGGCTTTGCTGGCTGTGCGGCATCATGCGGTTCCCGGAAAAATGTCGTCGAAGATTTCGTCGATTCTGCCCCAGCGGAAGTCGCCCAGCAGTCTGCCGATGCGGTGCTCCATGCGGTGCAGGTTCAGGTAATGGCGGAAGCGGGTTTTGATGCCGACGCCGGCGGGCCTGGGCTGTCCGGGGTCTAATTCCCAGGGGTGAAAGTAGAATATGCCAGCTTGTCCGTCGTGGGAGTTGATTCGTCGCAAGGCCCAGCGCGAGGTCGCGTAGGGTAGCAACCTGAAGTAGCCGCCGCCGCCGGCCGGCAGGTTGCGCCCGCAGACGCGCACGGTGCTGATGGGCAGCTCCAGCAAGCCCTGTTGGCCGGTCGGGCGCGAGGCGAAGCGCGGCGCGTCCGGCATGCCGTAGTGGTCGTGGCGGATCGGGTAGATGCTGGAACTGTAACGGTAGCCGGCCGCCTGCAGGCTGTCGAGCGCCCACAGGTTGCCGGCGGCAATGGAAAAACTCGGCGCGCGGTAACCGTTGACCATTTGCCCGCTCAACTGCTCCAGCAGGTTCTTGCTGAGCGTGACGTCGTGGCTGAAGTCGGCCGGCGTTTGCTCGCTGGCGCGCCGGTGGGCGTAGCCGTGGCTGGCGAGCTCGTGGCCGCCAGCGACGATGCGCCGCACCAGCGCCGGATAGCGCTCGGCGATCCAGCCCAGAGTGAAAAACGTGGCGCTGGCATGGTGTTGTTCCAGCATCTCCAGGATCAGATCGACGTTGCGCTCGACGCGGCACGGCTGCGCCGCCCAGTGGGCGCGGTCGAAGTAGCGGTCGAAGGCCGACACCTGGAAATAGTCCTCGACATCGATCGTCAGCGCGTTGCGCATGTTGGCGCTGGCGGCGTCGGCGGTGCCGGAAGGGGCCGGGGCGCTCATGGCCGGCCGTCGCGGCGGTTCGACAACCACAGCCCGATGGCGGCCGCGATGCGTTCGGCGGCCTTGCCGTCCCAATATTGCGGAATCCTGCCGGCCTTGCCGCCGTAGCGCAGGATGTCGCGGCACAGCGCCTGGATCACCGACGGATCGCGCCCGGCGATGGCGTTGCTGCCCTCGGTGACGGTGACCGGGCGCTCGGTGTTTTCGCGCAAGGTCAGGCAGGGCACGCCCAGCGCCGTCGTCTCTTCCTGCACGCCGCCGGAGTCGGTCAGCACCACGCGGGCGTTTTTCATCAGGCTCAGCATGTCGAGATAGGGCAGCGGCTGCATGCAGGCCAGCCGGGGCGCGTCGAGCAGGCCGGTCAGCCCGTGTTGCCGCAGCATGGAACGGGTGCGCGGGTGCAGCGGAAACAGGATCGGCAACTCGTCGCTGAGTTTGACCATGGTTTCCATCAGCGCGCGCAGGCGCAGCGGGTCGTCGACGTTCGACGGCCGGTGCATGGTCAGCAGCGCGTACGGCTGGCCGTCCGGCACGAATCCGGCCAGGTTGGCGTCCTGCAGCACCTTCGACACCGGCGGTGCGTGCGGCAACTGGCGCAGCAGCGTGTCGATCATGACGTTGCCGACAAAGTAAATACGGTTGGCGGGAACGCCTTCGCGCAACAGGTTGCTCATGCCGCTCGATTCGCTGGTAAACAGCAGCTCGGACAGCTGATCGGTCAGCAGCCGGTTGATTTCCTCCGGCATCGTGCGGTCGTAGCTGCGCAGCCCGGCTTCCACATGGAACACCGGAATGTTCTTCTTGGCCGCCGTCAGCGCGCAGGCCAGGGTGGAGTTGACGTCGCCGACCACCAGCACGGCGGTCGGCGCGGTTTGCTCAAGCACCGGCTCGAAGCGCCGCATCACCTCGGCCGTCTGCACCGCGTGGCTGCCGGAGCCAACCTCCAGCCGAAAGTCCGGCTCGGCCAATTCCAGCGTCTTGAAGAACTGGCCGTCCATGTCCTGGTCGTAATGCTGGCCGGTGTGGACAAGAATCGTCTCGGCCTGATAGGCGGCCTGCTCGATGGCGCGCAGCACCGGCGCCATCTTCATCAGGTTGGGGCGCGCCGCGACGACGCAGACGATACGGGGGATCGGGGAAGTTGGCATGGACGCTCCGCTTAAAACGCCACCGTCAGGGCGGCACTGACACCATTTTCGCGGTAGTTGCCACCGGCGTTGCTGGTGTGACGACTGTGGCGCAGACCGACGTCGGCGCCGATATTGGTTCGCAGCTGGTGCGACAAGGTTGCCGACAACACGCTGTTGCGGTCTTCGCGGCCGGTGCTCAGCGACTGCACGCGGTTGTGGCTGGCGCCGACGGTGATGCCGCCGCGCGACGACATGCGCCAGTTCCAGCCGACCTGGGCGGCGCTTTGGCGGGTGCGGTCTTCCAGCGCCAGTTCGTCCGGGCCCAACAACACACTGTCGACGATGCTGCTGGTCTGGGCCACGCGGCGCATCGTCGAGAGATTGAAAGCGAGTGCGCCGCGCGTGCCGCTGTAGACGGTGGCCAGGCGCATGGCTTTTTGCAGGTAATAACGGTGGCTGAAGAAGTTGACGTTGCCGTCGGTGCCCAGCATCTGCGAGATCAGCAGGAACACCTTGATCGTCTGCAGGCGTTTTTGCGGGTCGGGCACGCGGGTTTCCCATAGCTGATACAAGAAGTCGCTCAGCCCGGCCGGCGAAATGCCGAGGAACTCGCCGTGCATGGTGGTGATGTCTTCACTGTAGTTGAGCGTCCACAACATGCTGCGCATCCGATAGGAGGCGTCGAGCGTGTAGGTTTTGCCGAAGTAGCGGCGGCCGAAGCTGGCCGAGACGCGGGTGCGCGGCGACGGCGACCAGGTGGCGCCGGTCGCCCAGTATTTGCCGGCCGGTTCGCCGCTGCGCGACGCGTAGTCTTTTTTCTCGTAACCGCCGCTGGTGAACAGCGACAACGTGTTGTTGAGCGAATAGCTCAGCGTCAAGACGGCGTCGGTCATCGTCACCGGCGCCATGGCGGCGTCGGCGATGTGCTTGCGGTCCAGGGCCAAGTCCCAGTTCCAGTTCCAGTTCCTGCCGCCGTTGTCGCCCGTCAAGCGCAGGCTGGCGCCGTCGCTTTGCACGCCGAGCAGGCTGCCGCTGGCGACGCGCTGGTAGTCGTAGCGCAACACGGCGGTGGCGAGTCCGCGAAAATAATGCTGCAAATACGGGCTGATACTGTGCGCGCGCACCTGGTTGCTGTTGCCGGTCACCTGCACCGTGTCGGTCAGCTGCGGGCCGAAGGCGGATATATTTTGCTGGCTGATGCTGGAGCGGGCGTCAAGGTACAGCCAGTCCGGCAGCACCTCGGCGTGGCCGCTGGCGTCGAGCTGGTGGTTGACGCGGTCGGCTTGGCGCGTGTACAGCACTTTTTGCAGCGAATACGCCAGCGCCATCCTGAGCCGGGGGCCGTCGTCGGCGGTGATGGTGACGCCAGGCGCGATTTCCGACGTCGGCTCGCCGCGCGCCAGGGCGGCCGGCGCCAGGTTGACGTTGTCGGTATAGCTCTGGCGCAGCCGCAGCGTCGGCGCGACGGTCCAGTCGGCGGCCTGGGCGGGGGCCGGCATCGCCAGCAGGATCAGCATCGCCGGGCCGCCCGGCGCCAGCCTAATCATAATAACCATAGTATTCGCCGCCGGGAAAGCCCTTGCTTTTGTTATAGATGAGGCTGACATTCGGACAATGCTCGATGCGCCGCAGCGCCTCCTTGACGGCGTGCTGCGTGGTGCGGTCCGATTCGACCACCATCAGGATCTGCCCCATCTGCGCGGCCAGCACGCTGGCCTCCGTGGTCAGCAGCAAGGGCGGCGAATCGAAGATGACGATGCGGTCGGCGTAGCGCTCGGCGATCTCGGTCAGCAGGCGGCTCATGCTGCGGCTCGCCAGCAGCTCGGTGGCGTGCTTGTTGGCGCGGCCGGCCGGCAGGATGCTCAAGGTCTGCACGTTGGTGCGCAAAATGACGTCCGACAGCTCGGTCTTGTCGCGCAGCAGGATATCCATCAGCCCCGGCTCCGGCGGCAGGCCCAGCACCTTGAGCACCGACGGCCGGGCGACGTCGGCGTCGACCAGCAGCACCGTGATGTCCATTTCCATGGCGATGCTCATCGCCAGGTTGACCGCGCAGTAGGTCTTGCCCTCGCCGGGCAGCGCGCTGGTCACAACGATCAAATTGCCGTGGCGAATCGGCGGGACGTCGGTGTCGCCGCGGGCGTTACGCAGCAGCGGCCGCTTGATGATGCGGAAGTCCTCGGCCACCGGCGTGCGGCCGCCGTCCTGGGTCACCATGCCGAGCTGGCCCAGCTTGGCGAGGTTGAGCTCGACGTAGCGCGCCGGCGCCAGCGGTTCGCCGGCGGCGACCGGCGCCATCGGCGTGGCTGCGGAGGTGCCGGTGCCGGTGGTGGCGATGGGATCGGAATTGTCCATGGTCGCTCCTGGTCGGCGCTAGCGCCACATGGTCGTGGCCAGCACGCCGCCGTAGGCCATGAACAAACTCGACAGGGCGGCGCCGAACGCGTACTTTCCGCGCTTGCGCTTGATCTTTTCGCCGTCGGTCCAGTTCATCGACACCGTGCCCAGCACGGGCAGGCCGGTGCGGTCGCGCAGCTCGCCGGGGCTGAGGAAGGTCGGCCGGATCTGGCTGATCAGCAGGGCGGTGGCGACCCCTGTCAGCAAGGCGCCCGCCAGTACCAAGCTAAACAGCAGAAAGCGATTGGGGCCGATCGGCGTCAGCGGCACGGTCGGCGGGTCGATGATCTTGAAGGTCATCATGTCGGTGGTGGAACTGAGGTCGCCCGACAACTTGGCGGCCTCGCGCCGGCCCACCAGCTTCTCGTAGTTTTCCTTGTTGATCATGTAATCGCGGTTGAGCTGGGCCAGCGCCGATTCCATCTCCGGCACCATGTTGGCCTGCGCCAGCAGCCGCTCGTGGCGCCCGGTGTACTCCTGCACCCGGGCCGCCATCGAGGCCGCCTTGGCGTCGGCGGCCGCCTGCGCCACCTTCAACTGTTGCAGCATCGGGCTGTAATTCTTACCGGGGTCGCTGGAGGGTTTGAGCTTGGCTTCCTCGACCTTGCGCGCTTCCAACAGCGCCACCAGCCGCTTGGCGGCGACGATGTCGGGGTGCAGCTCGGTGTATTGCAGGCGCAGCGCGTCGAGGTTTTTATTGAGCGCGGCGATGCGGCCGTCGATCTCGGGATTGTCGACGCTGGCCGAGGTTATTCCGATGCCGGCGTCGAGGATCGGCTCGTCCCCGTTGATCTGGCTGGTGATGGCGTTGCGGGCCTGCTGCGCCTCGACCAGCTCCAGTTTGGCGGCGTTCAACGCGTCGGTCGACTGCTCCAGCTGCGTGGCGTAGTCGGCGCCCTGGCGCGGTAATAGGCCGGTGTTTTTGCGTTTGAATTCCTTGACCGAGTTTTCAGCGGCGATCAATTTGGTTTCATAGGCCTTGATTTGATCGTCGATAAACTGGACGGCCTTGCGCGTCTCGCCGTTTTTACCTTTGAAACTACCCTCGAGGAATATGGTCAGCAGCGATTGCACGACGTCGCGCACCTGGCGCGGATTGCGGTTGCTATATGTGATCGTATAGATATCGTAATTGCCGGTGCCGCCGATTTTAATCTTGCTCATTAATTGGTCGAGCTGCTGCTGCTGGTCGCGCGGCGTTTTGGCGTTGATATCCAGGTCGACCATGCGCATCACGCGCTCGACGTTGGGACGGCTTAACAGCGTGCGGCTCATGATGGAAACCTGCTGCTCGACATTCGGCACGCTGGTCATGCCGGCCAATAGCGGCTTGAGTATGCTTTGGGTGTCGACAAACACGCGCGCGGTGGTTTGATAATCGTCCGGCATGGTCGCCACTTTGATCCAGCCCACCGTGGCCACCAGCCACATCACGGAAATGGCGTACCAGCGATATTTCCATATCCCTTTCAGGCCGGACATCAGCTGGTTGATTAACTCCTCCATATTCGAATTTCTCCACTGGCGGCGTACTCGCGAACTTAAATTATATGGCTGACATAGTGCAAATTTCTCTTAACTCCAATGTGCTTGAGACAGATCAAGCGGAGTGGACCGGGTTTTCCCAATCATGGAAGCCAGGCTATTCACGGGGACCAGTCATGCTTAGATATTTGCGTAGTTCGGTCGGCGCGATCGTGGCGGCGGCGCTGCTGTCGACCCTGGCGGCATGCGCCAGCCGGGTCTCACTGGTCCCGCCCGAGGAGGCGCCAACCCAGCTGGATTATCAAATCGGCGCCGGCGACGTGGTCAACATCAATGTCTGGCGCAATCCGGAAGTGTCGCTCAGCGTGCCGGTCAGGCCGGACGGCAAGATCACCACGCCGCTGGTGGAAGACTTGCAAGCGGCCGGCAAGACCTCGACGCAACTGGCGCGCGACATTGAAAAGGCGCTGGAAAAATATATCCAGCAACCGATGGTGACGGTGATCGTGACCAGCTTTGTCGGCCCGTATTCGCAACAGATACGGGTGATCGGCCAGGCGGCGCGGCCGCAGGCGCTCGCATACCGGCAAGGCATGTCGCTGATGGACGTGTTGATCGCGGTCGGCGGCATCACCGATTTCGCCGCCGGCAACAAGGCCAAGATCATACGCACGGTCGACGGCAGCCGGCGCGCGCTGCCGGTGCGGCTGCACGACCTGCTCAAGAACGGGGATATTTCCGCCAACGTCAATGTGCTGCCCGGCGATGTGCTGGTGATACCGGAAAGCTGGTTCTAGCATTAAGAAAATGTTAAGCAAAAAGAATATTTGTAAATCCACGGAACTTTTTGCGAAATGCCGAGGTCTGAAATGCATGCCCAGTCGCCCGTTTGCCGGGGGCTGGCCGACAGACCTGCCAGGATGCCAACCGTGCAAGATGACGATGCGATAGTTTCCTTCGAAGCCAGTACAGGCCTGCGCGACCTCGTGGTCGGCGAGGGCAAGGACGAACCGATACTGGACCACACCCTCGATCAGCAGACATTTCATATCCGCATGGCCAATTCCGCCGGTCGGCGCGAGGCGGCGAGCCTGCTGCTGAAAAAAATGTATGGCTGGCGCGGCTATTCGGTCGACCCGAACGCCGTGCATTCCCCGAACAAGATCACGCTCTTTGCCGAAACCGGCGGCGAAACCGTCGGTACAATGTCGCTGTGCCTCGACACGCCCGAAATCGGCCTGCCGGCCGATGAGAATTTCCGCGACAAGCTCGACGAGCTGCGCGGCCAGGACCGGCGCCTGTGCGAGCCGTCCAGGCTGGCCATCGACAAGGGCGTGTCCAAGCGGGTGTTCGCGGCGCTGATCCACATTTCGTATATTTACGCCCACAACATCCATCGCTATACCGATTACATTATTGAAGTCAATCCACGCCACGTGATGTTTTATAAGCGCATGCTGGGCTTTCGTGATTTCGGCGGCGAGCGCCAGTGCACGCGGGTCGGCGCGCCGGCGGTGCTGCTGCGGCTGGAGCTGGAGTACATGGGCGAGCAAATCCGCAAATTCGGCGGCTTGATGGAAAAGCACGAGAACGAACGCTCGTTTTATCCGTATTTTTTTCCGACATGGGATGAACCGGGTATCACCGGGCGCCTGGTCAATGGCCACACTTGATCGCCTTGATCGCCTTGATCGCATTGATCGCCTTGATCGCGGCCGGTCGGGGCGCGCCTGTCTGCACCGGCTGCAGGGCGGCCGCGCACAGCACCAACATGAACAGGAAGGTGATGCGTGGCACATCGAGCAGGCTGTCGAACAAGCCGACCATCTGGAACGACAGGATGGCCGCGAACCACGCCGCCGCGCGCATGCTTTTCTCGCGCACCGCGCGGCGCAGCAGCGTCGACGCGGCGCTGAACACCAGCATCCAATACGCAAGCACGCCGGGCCATCCCATCTCGAAATACACATTCAGCGCCAGATTTTTGAGGTGCCATGGCAGGTGGTGGTGGTCGCTGCTAAAAAACCAGTAGTTGTTGGCGTCCGTAAAAGTACCGTTTCGGATCAGATCGTGGTCGTCGCGCCCGCCGCGCAGGGCGACGTTGTCGACGTCCAGCGCCACGCGCTGGCCATGCGCCGCCAGCTCCAGCCGGACCGGCGCGCCACCGGCGCCCAGCGTGCCCGTGTCTAGGCCGTGGCGGATGTGTTGCCAGTACGGCCCGCTTGCCAACTGGCGCTGCGGCACCGGTACGCAATTTCTGCGGTACAACAACTGCCGTTCGCACAATTCCACGTGCAGGAACGCCGGCGAACCGTCGTGCCAGACGTCGACGCTGAGTTGATATTGCGTGTGTGGCCGCACTTGGACGGTTTGCCCGATACGCAGCGGTTCGCCATAGCCGGCCGGTTGTGCGCCGGTCGCCAGCCGCAGATGGCGGTTGCCGGCGCGGTCGACATAGCGGTAGCTCGGCGGTATTTCGCCGTCGCCGTTGCGCCAGTGATAAGCGACCGGAAACTTCCCCAAGCCCAGGCCAAGCATGGCGGTCATGGGGTCCTTGTCCATCATGTCCAGTCCCTGGCCCCAATGCCGGAGGCGCTTCGCCAGGTCGCCGCCGGTGTGGCTGAAACGCTGCTCGACGAAATAGCCGTTATAAATCGGGACGATGGCAGCCAGCACCAGCATGCCGGCCGCGACCGCCGTCAGCCGGCGCGGCGTGATGCGCCATAGCGGCCGTTTCAACACCAGATTGATAACGATGGGTAGCATCGCCAGCGCCAATAGCCCGCCGCTGGGCGCCAGCGTGGACGGCCCGGACGTGTGCAAGGCGATCCAACCGGCGTTGAGCAGCAGCCCGGCGTAGGCCAGCGCGGCGAGCGGCTGCGAGATCGGCCCCCGCCGCGCCGCGCCGGTGAGCGCCGGAAGCATCGCCAGCGCGAAACCGAGCGCCGAGCCGAGAAACAGCAAGTAGGGCGCTTTCATCACCGCGTAGGCCGGATTGCCAATTGGCAGCAGCCAAGCGCACAAGGCGGCGAGGGCGGCGCCGACCAGCAGTCCGCTGGTCAGCATGGCCGGTCGCAGCGGTTGCGCGCTCAACAGCAGCATGGCCGCCAGCACCAGCAATGCCGCGCCGTATCCGCGATAGCCGCTCGAGGTGAACACCGCGTTCAACAGGCCAAGCACCAGCGTAACGGCCAGCACGGCCGCCAAGGCGGTGGCCAGCGCGGTGGCCAACATCGGCAAGGCCGGCGGTGGCCGGCGCTGCCCCGGCGCGTCGCCGGGGCCGCCATGGCGCACCCATCCCGGTAAGGCTGAACACAACAATACCGTCGCCGTCACCGCGTAGGCCAGATATAGTCCTCGCGAGAACGTCGCCAAGCCCGCGTACAGCGCCAGCGGCAGCAGCACCAGGGCCGCCGCGGTGCGCGCGACGGAGGCCCGGCCGAACAACCACATCGCCAGCACCGGAAAGGTCAGCGCCAGGAAGCCGTCCAGCGCGGCGCCGCCGGTGTGCATGGCCGAGAACGGCGCCGTGATGCGGTAATCGCTGGAAAAGTTCAGCAAGCCGGGAAACTGCAGTCTTTCGCCGATCGCCGCGCAGGTGACAAAAAACAGGCCGGTCAGCAGTCCCGGCACAAACAGACGATACACGCCGTGCAGTTGCGGTCCTGCCGCCCGGCGCAACGGCGGAAGCAAGATCAACGCCCACAGCCAAGCCTTACCGACACGCAAGGCGTTGTAGGGACTGAGGTAGTTATTGAAGGCATTGACGTCGGGCGCGGCCAGGGGCGCCAGTCCGCGCCACAGGCCGATGGCGCAGGCCACCGCCAGCAGCACCAGGCCGTATCGGAACGGCGGCGTCCATCGGGGCAGAGCGGACGGCGCCCGGTCCGTGTGCCAGTAGCAGACGCCGGCGGTGACCATCAGCAGCAGATCGATCTCTTCCAGAAAGAACCATCCGGTGAGCGGCGCCAGGTCGACGATCGGCAGCAGGGCCGGCAGCGCGAACAGCCACAACACCGGCCGCCACCACAACAAAGCCGTGTACGCCAGCAGCAGGGGGGCAAGCCAGCTACCTTGCAGCGGTTGCAGCGGATAGACGCCGAGCGCACAGCCCAGCGCCGCGAAGAAAACCAGCGCGACGAGCCTGGGCGGAACACGCGCCGGCATAGGCTACCACTGCGCCAGCTGCGCGACGACGGCGTCGCGCTGGTCGAAATCCTTGCGCTCCAACAAGGGCTTAAGTTGTTCGCGCCCGGCGCGCTTGTCGCCCGACTTGCCCAGCGCGACGCCCAGATGGTAGCGGATGTCGTTGTTGGCCGGCGCCAGCGCGGCGGCCTGTTTCAGCAGCGACAGCGCGCGCTCCAGCTTGCCTTGCTCGACCAGTATCCAAGCCAGCGTATCGATCACCACGGCGCTGGTCGGCGCTGCCTTGTGGGCCTGCTCCGCCAAGTCCAGCGCGCGCGGGTCTTTTTGCTTTTGGTACAGCCATGCCAGGTTGTTCAACACCACCGGATGGTTCGGCGCCTGCTTCAGCAGCTGTTCGAACTGGGCGCTACTGGCCGTGAAATCCTTTTCGGCCAGCAGGCTGCTGGCGAAGAACAGCCGCGTGGTGCGGTCGTCGGCGTGTTTGCCCAGCCACTGCTGCATGCGCGCGTGCGCGTCGCCGGATTTTCCGGCTTGCACCATGGCGCTATACAACGGTATCAGCAGCGGTGCCGACGGCTGCATGTCGTAGGCTTTTTGATACAGCGCCAATGCCGGATGCGTCTGCTTTTGCGCCATCAGCACATCGGCTTCCAGTTTGTAGCCCAGCGGTGCGTCGGCGCGGGCTTTCTGGAATCCCTTGACGGCTTGTTGCGCCTGCGCCCAAGCCTGTTGGTCGATCAGCAATCTGGTCAATGCAAGCTGGGCTTGCCCGTTGTCAGGCTGCAACGACAGCGCCTTATGCAGCGCCTTGGCCGCGTTGCCGTTGTCTTTCATGGCGATATGGGCATCGGCGATGCGCAGCTGGATCTCGGCCGATGTCGGCTGCAGCGCGGCCAGCTTGGTCCAATTCTCCAGCGAGCTGTCCTTGTCGCCGCTGCGCGATTGCAGCTCGGCCAAGATTGCCAGCACATTCGAATCGGTTGGATTGCTCGCCAGCAGTTTTTGCGCCAGCACCAGCGCCTTGGGCGCCTCGTTGGCGCGGGTGTAGAAGGTTACCAGCCGCAACGAGGCTCCGAGATCCTCCGGATGGTCGCGCACCACGCGCTCCAGCCAGGTCCGGGCCACCGGGTGCTGCGACTGCGTGAGCGCCAGGTCGGCCAGCGCGGTCATGATGTCGGCGTTTTTCTTGTCCTTCTCGAGCGCGTTTTCCAGGCGCAGGCGCGCGCGCTCGGGCTGCTTGTCCTTCAAATCCATCTGCGTCAGGTTGTTCAGCGCCGGCATGTACAGCGGCTCGAATTTCAGCGCCTGCTCGAAGCCGGCGCGCGCGCCCGGGTTGTCGCGATTCATCAGCAGCACGCCGCCTTTGAGATTCTGCACCATCGGATTGTCGGCTTGCTGCGTCTCCATTCGCTTGACCGACTGCAACGCCTTGGCGTACTCCTTGTTGCGCAGCTGGCTCAACACCAGCAGCACGCCGGCGCGCGACGATTTTCCGTCCAGACTGGTCGCCCGTTCCAGTTCGGCGATCGCGCGGGCGTTGTCGCCCGCGCCCATATGGCTCATGGCCAGCGCCGCGTGCAACATGGTGGCCTTGGGCGCGAGCTTGCTGGCCTGCTCGAGATAGCCAGCGGCCTTGGAGAACTGGCGCAGCCGCATATGGATCTCGCCGGCCAGCGACAGCATTTCCAGGTCCTGCCGATGGCTGGGCAATAGCGGCTCGATCAGCGCCAACGCCTGCTCGGGCACGCCGGTGCTCATCAACACCGAGGCCAGCAGCTTGCTGGCGTAGGCGTTGCCCGGATTGGCTTCCAGGAATTTGCGCAGATATTGCTCGGCCTGCGCGTGCAGTCCCAGGCCTTCCAACACCGCTCCCATCAGTAAATTGCTCGGCAAATGCTCGGGCGCGGCGCGCAACACCGATTGCAACTGCTCTTGCGCGGCCGGCAGTTTGCCTTCACGGAAGTCGAGCAGGGCCTGGGTGTAAATCGACATCAGGTTGCTCGGCGATACCCTGCGCGCGATGCCCAGCTCGGTGCGCGCGTCGTCGAACTTGCCCGCCTGGATATGCAGGTTGGCAATGTCGACGTGCGCCTGCACTTGCGCGGGATGCAGTTTCAACACTTTTCGATAGGCCAGCAGGGCCTCCGGATTTTTTCCCTGCAAACGCAGGATGTCGCCCTTCAGGCGCCAGGCGTCGACATCGTCCGGGAACTGCCGTAGCGCGCGATCGAGCAGCGCCACCGCGTCGTCGAGTTTGCCGTCCTGTTGCGCGATGCGCGCCAGTCCCAGCAACGCCGCCGGATCGTCCGGCTGGCGCGCCAAAATCCGTTCGAACAGCTTGAGCGCCTCGTCGCCGCGATCGAGCCCGAGCAGCGCGTGGCCGCGCAACGCCAGCAGCCTGGGCTGCCGTTCGTCCGCCGCGATCTCCTCGAGGATTTTGTTGTACTGGCCCTGCAGCAGCATGGTCTTTCCCAGCAGCGGCAATACGTCGCCGGCGTTGATGCCCAGCTCGAGCGCGCGGCGCAATTCCTTGTCGGCCGACGGAATGTCGCCGGTGTCCAGATACAGCCCGCCCAGCATCAGCCGCGCCCGGCCGTTCGCCGGTGTTTGCTGCAACAGGTTTTTCAGCTGGATCACGGCCGATTTGGTCTCGCCCTTGGCCACGTGCTGGCGCGCGGCGGTCAACAACTGGTCGTCGCTCTGGGTGGGACCGCAGCCGGCCACGAGCAACATGATCAACAAAGCGCGCAAGGGAGGCATGGCATTCTCCTGGATAACGGTATCCACTAGAGTAGGAACGATACCGCCAGGACTCGTTGATCGGACGCAAACAACGTTGCTCTACGGCGCAATCGGCTGCCGCTTGTGCCAGCTCAAGCGTGCCGTAAACGCCATCCGTAGAATCGGCCAGA
>DASVTJ010000566.1:0-1691 GCA_036387635.1 Duganella sp. | reverse complement strand
GTCGCGGCCGTGGTCGAACGCCATCGAGGCGACGATGCCCACGCCCAACCCGAGCGCGACGTACTGCTTGATGACATCCGAATCCATCGCCGTCAACACGATGTCCGGCTTGACGCCGGCCTGCGCGAACGCCGCGTCGATATGGCCACGGCCGGTGAAGCCGACGTCGTAGGTGATCAACGGGAACTCGGCCAAATCCTCCAGCTTGATCGGCGAGCGGCCCAGCAACGGATGGCCGTCCGGCACCACGATCAAGTGGCTCCAGCGGTAGCACGGGAACGACACCAGATCGGGGAACTGCGACAGGCCTTCGGTGGCGATGCCGATGTCGGTCTTGCCCGACAAAATCCATTCGGCGATATGCTCCGGCGCGCTTTGCTGCAAGGCGATGCGTACGTCCGGATACGCGGCGCGGAAACTTTGCACCACCTTCGGCAGCGCGTAGCGCGCCTGCGTGTGCGTGGCGGCGACGCTGAGCGTGCCGCTTTGCTGGCCGGTATATTCGAGGCTGGCCTGCTGCAAATTCTCGGCCTCGATCAGCAGGCGGTCGATGATCTTCAGGATGCCCTTGCCGGGCTCGGTCATGCCGGTCAGCCGCTTGCCATTGCGCTCGAAAATCACCACGCCCAGCTCATCCTCCAACTCGCGAATCTGGCGGCTCACGCCGGGCTGCGACGTGAACAAGGCGTTCGCCACTTCGGTCAAATTGTAGCCGCGCCGGGCGGCTTCGCGGATCGACCGCAATTGTTGAAAATTCATATGGAAGCTCCGGCATCGACAAACACGTGCAGGCGTTTCGGACGCACCACCAAGGTCTCGCCTTCTTTCAGTTGCAACTGGCTGAAACGCTCGTTCGACATCACCGCCTCGATCAGCTCGGCGTTGTCGTCGCGCTCCAGGTCCAGCTGTGCCAGCGGGCCGATCGCGTGCGCGCGGCGCAGCTTGACGACGATACCTTCGGCGCCCGGCGTGTAGCGTTCGATGTCGAGGTCGTGAGGCCGTACGTAAGCGGTGCCCTTGCCGTCGGCGTCGGGCTGGCCCGGCACCTGGAACGTGGCGCCGCCACTGGCCAGCACGCCATCCTGCACGCGGCCATGGAACATGTTGACGTTGCCCAGGAAGCCGTAGACGAACGGCGAGGCCGGATGGTTGTAGACCTCGTCCGGCGCGCCGATCTGCTCGACATTACCCTTGTTCATCAACACCACCTGGTCGGCCACTTCCAGCGCCTCTTCCTGGTCGTGGGTGACGAAGATCGACGTCACGTGCAGGTCGTCGTGCAGACGGCGCAACCAGCGGCGCAGCTCCTTGCGCACCTTGGCGTCGAGCGCGCCGAACGGTTCGTCCAGCAGCAGCACGCGCGGCTCGACGGCCAGCGCGCGCGCCAACGCGATACGCTGGCGCTGTCCGCCGGACAGTTGCGGCGGGTAGCGATCGGCCAGCCAGTCCAGCTGCACCAGCTCCAGCAGTTCCTTGACCTTGCGGCGGATCTGGTCTTCCGATGGCCGCTCGGCGCGCGGTTTGACGCGCAGGCCGAAGGCGACGTTTTCGAACACGGTCATATGCTTGAACAGCGCGTAGTGCTGGAACACGAAGCCGACCTGGCGCTCGCGCACGTGGCGGTGCGAGGCGTCGTTGGAATCGAGCAGCACCTGGCCCGAATCCGGATGCTCGAGGCCGGCGATGATGCG
>DASVTJ010000565.1:0-3982 GCA_036387635.1 Duganella sp. | reverse complement strand
GCCGACGGCACCTTTCGCGGCCTGACGGCCAGTTCCTTCAACTCGGTCTCGCTCGATCCGCCGCTGGTGCTGTGGAGCCTGGCGAACGGCGCCAACAGCATGCCCATCTTCACCGGCAACTCGCATTACGTCATCAACGTGCTCAGCGCCGGCCAGGCGCATCTGGCCAAGCTGTTCGCCTCGCGCGGCAGCAATCCATGGGAAACGGTCGAGTACGAACTGTCGCGCACCGGCCACCCCATCCTCAAGGGCGCGTCGGCCTGGTTCGAATGCCACAACCGCAGCCGCTATCCCGAGGGCGACCACGTCATTTTCGTCGGCGAGGTCGAACTGTGCGAGTTTTCGCCGGCGCCGCCGCTGATTTTCCACGGCGGCCAGTTCGGCAGCCTGGGCTGAGCCGGGGTCGAATCGCGCCTCGGCCGACGTCGAAAAACGGAAATTGGTGTCGCCATTTGAAAAGCCGGGGCATGCGCCGCGGCATAAAATGCTGGCAGCATTCACCATAATGAGAGACCACCATGAGCCAAGCCCGCGCCCAATTCCACTGGGATGACCCTTTGTTGCTGGACCAGCAACTGACCGACGAAGAGCGCATGGCGCGCGACGCGGCCGCCGCCTATTGCCAGGACAAGCTGGCTCCGCGCATCCTGGAGGCGTTCCGCCACGAGAAGATGGACACGTCGATCTTCCGCGAAATGGGCGAGCTGGGCCTGCTGGGTCCAACCATTCCCGACACCTACGGCGGCCCCGGCCTGAACTACGTCTCCTACGGCCTGATCGCGCGCGAAGTCGAACGCGTCGATTCCGGCTACCGCTCGATGATGAGCGTGCAGTCGTCGCTGGTGATGGTGCCGATCTTCGAGTTCGGCACCGAGGCGCAGCGCCAGAAATACCTGCCGAAACTGGCCACCGGCGAGTGGATCGGCTGCTTCGGCCTCACCGAGCCGAACCACGGCTCCGATCCCGGCTCGATGATCACCCGCGCCAAGAAAGTACCGGGCGGCTACGCGCTGACCGGCGCCAAGATGTGGATCACCAACTCGCCGGTGGCCGACGTATTCGTGGTTTGGGCCAAGGACGACGAGGGCGCGATCCGCGGCTTCGTGCTGGAAAAAGGCATGGCCGGCCTGAGCGCCCCCGGCATCCACGGCAAGTTCGGCCTGCGCGCCTCGGTGACCGGCGAAATCGTCATGGACAACGTGTTCTGCCCGGAAGAGAACGCCTTCCCGGACGTGCGCGGCCTCAAGGGTCCGTTCACCTGCCTGAACTCGGCGCGCTACGGCATCGCCTGGGGCGCGCTGGGCGCGGCAGAGGCCTGCTGGCACATCGCCCGCCAGTACGTGCTGGACCGCTCGCAGTTCGGCCGGCCGCTGGCCGCCAACCAGCTGGTGCAAAAGAAACTGGCCGACATGCAGACCGAGATCACACTGGGCCTGCAAGGCTGCCTGCAACTGGGCCGCATGAAGGACGCCGGCACGGCGGCGGTGGAAATCACCTCGATGATGAAGCGCAATTCTTGTGGCAAGTCGCTCGACATCGCCCGGGTCGCGCGCGATATGCTCGGCGGTAACGGCATTTCGGACGAGTTCGGCGTGATCCGCCACATGGTCAACCTGGAGGTGGTCAACACCTACGAGGGCACGCACGACATCCACGCGCTGATCCTCGGCCGCGCCCAGACCGGCATCCAGGCGTTCCAGTAAGCACAGCATACCGACGAAAAAAAACCGCTGCCCTTGCAGCGGTTTTTTATTGAGCCGGCTAAAACCTAGAAGTTGAAACCCTTGAAGGCGTAACCGACGCTGACGCTGACCGCCAGGGGATCGAGATGCACGTCCTGGGTCTGCCCGGTAGAGAAACGCACCTTGGTCTTCAGCTTGCTTTTGATGACGGTCGCATCGACAAACCACTTGTCGTTGATTTTATAGGTGGCGCCGACCTGATAGCTGGCCGCCCAGTTATTGTCGACCTTGAAGGTCGCGCCAGGTCCGCCGGTGTTCAGAATCGCCGTCAACTGGCCCGAACCGCGTTCCTTCTGGAAATACGCATACGTGATGCCGAGGCCGACGTACGGCCGGAACGCCGCGTTCGCCGGCAGGAAACGATACTGGATGAACGCCGTCGGCGGCAGCACTTCCGAGTCGCCCAGCTTGCCCGTGCCGGCGATCGATCCATCGCCCACCAGATCGTGCTTGTACGGCAAGCCCAAATCGATCTCGCCCGAGATGTTATCGGTGATCATGTACGCGATCGCCAAGCGCGGCTTGGTGTCGGGATCGACATCGGCCTTGGTGCCCGGCAGCGCCGGCGCCGACACATCGCCCGATTTGACCTTCGGCGTGATCTTGTTGATGCCCAGCGTGCCCAGCCAGGTGCCCGCTTCTTGTTGCGCCGAAGCGGCCGTCGCCACCGACATCGCGGCCACCAGCGCCAGCAGTTTTACCGCCGTATTGAAACCATTGTTCATCTCGTCTCCTGATTTTTATATGGTAGTCCGGCAGCCCGCCGCCCTGGCGGCAAGACTGCCCGACGACAGAATTACAGCCAACCCTTGGTCACCAGGCTGCGCGACACATAACGCGCCAGCAGCAGGTTGTTGAACGGCGTCGGATGCACTTCGTCGGCGAACGAGTAGTGGCTGACATCGCCCGACTTCAGATTGCTGGCGTTGCATGCCAGCGACGTGCCCAGCGGATTCTTGGCGACGCTCAAATCGCACGCCGGCTCGGTTACGTTGGTCAAGCCGTACGGGGCGGGATTGGTGGCCTGGTCGTGGCTGACGAAGAAGACGTCGACGATCACCACCTTCGGCTCGGCCGACAGGCCGGCGGTCAGCGCGTTGTTGAAGGCGCTGACCATGGCGTTGATCAGCGTCTGGGTGGCGGCCGACTGGCTGCGGCCCGACGGCGTGGTCGCCACGTCCGGCAGATTGTTCACCGTCACATAGTTGGCGCCGTTGGCGATGATCTGCGTCTTGACCAGGTTGGCCAGTTCGGTGCCGGCGGCGCCCAGCGCGGCGACCAGCTCCGGTCCCTTGGCGGCGGCGTAGTCGAGACCGGCCTTGTTGCCGGCGGCGCTGGCGTCGGCGGTGGCCTTGGTCACCATCGGACCATAAACCGCCTGCGAAGCGACCGCCGAGTTACCTGGCTGCACAGCGGCCGCGCCGATGGCGAGGCGGGTAATGCTGGCTTGGTCGCTGCCGGGACGCGCCGCTTCCGCTTGCGCGGCGAAGGCGATGGCCTGGGCGGCGGTCTGCGGATTGGTGGCGCCGGCGGCCAGTTGCGGCACCAGGCTTTGCAGGTAGGCGATTCCGCCGACGCGGGTGCCTTCGGCGGTGGAGGCGGCGCTCAGCGCGGCCAGCTGGAACAGCACGTCGTTACCGCCGGCCATGACGAAGACCATCTCGTCGCCCTTGAACTTGCCGCCGACCGCTTTCAGGTGGTTGGCCACCTGGGTGACGACCGGAATGGTCAGCGCGCCCAGCGGGCTGCCGGCCAGCTTGTTGCCCGGTCCGACCGGGTTGGTGACGCGCGAACCGCCCTGCGCATAGCCGTAGCAGCCCGGGTGCGACACTTGCGGCACCGAGAAGCCACGGCTGGTGTCGCCGTCGAGGCCGGTCACGGCGGCGCACGGCGCCGGCAGGCCCAATTGGGCGGCGACCAGTTCGGTCCAGTTCTTGCCGGTGAACGTCGAGGCGACGGCGGTGTTGTCGCCGTTGATGGTGAACTTGCCGCCCTTGAGCGCGGCGACCGGGCCGACGGCGTACGAGCCGACGTCGGACAGGCTGTCGCCGAACGATACCTGGGCGCTGTACTTGTTCTTGATGGTTTGATCACCCGGTTTCGGGTCGGCGCTGCCGCCGCAGCCGGCAAGGATTGCCAGGGCCATCGCGGCGACTGCAGATTTGGTGTGACGCATGTTGTCTCCTGAGAATATTCTTTTATGGTGTGACACGAACGAGCGTGCTATTCGCAACCAGACT
>DASVTJ010000564.1:0-1876 GCA_036387635.1 Duganella sp. | reverse complement strand
CAATAGTTTTATCTCTTTTATCTCCCTCATTTCCATGGCCGGCATCGGCCTTGGCGTGGCCGCGTTGATCGTCGTGCTGTCGGTGATGAACGGCTTCCAGAAGGAAGTGACCGACCGCATGCTGTCGGTGCTGGCCCACGTGGAAGTATTCGACATGCGCGGCTCGATGCCGAACTGGCAGGCCGCCGCCGTCGAAGCGAAGAAAAATCCCGAAGTCACCGGCGCCGCGCCGTTCGCCGAAACGCAAGGCATGCTGATTCGCGACGACGTGCTGCGTCCGGCCATCATCCGCGGCGTGCTGCCGGAGCAGGAGCCGAACGTCTCCGACGTCGCCAAGCAAACGCGCCGGGGCGACTTCAACGCACTGCAATCGGGTAGCTACAACATCGTGCTCGGTATCGAACTGGCGCGCGCGCTGCACGTCAATCTCGGCGAGAAGGTGACGCTGGCGCTGGCCCAAGGCCAGCTGACGCCCGCCGGCGTGCTGCCGCGCATGCGCTCTTTCAACGTGGTCGGCATCTTCGAAGCGGGCCACAACGAGTTCGACTCCGCGCTCGCCTTCGTGCACCTGAACGACGCCGAAAAACTGCTACGCATGGACGCGCCGGCCGGCTTGCGTTTGCGCCTGTCGGACATGCACCGCGCGCCGCAAGTGGCGCAAGACCTCAAGCGCTCGATGTCCGGTGACCTGATCATGCGCGACTGGTCGAAGCTCAACGCCAACTGGTTCGCCGCGGTACAAACCGAAAAGCGCATGATGTTCATCATCCTGACATTGATCATCGCCGTCGCCGCCTTCAACCTGGTCTCCACCTTGGTGATGACGGTGACCGACAAGCAGGCCGACATCGCCATCCTGCGCACCCTGGGCGCCTCTCCCCGTTCGATCATGAAGATCTTCATGATCCAGGGCGCGCTGGTGGGCATCCTCGGCACCTTGCTGGGCGTGACGGGCGGCGTGCTGTTGGCGCTCAACATCGACGTCATCGTGCCGTTTATTGAACATTTATTGGGAGTGCAGTTCTTGTCGAAGGATATCTACTACATCAGCGCCGTGCCGTCGGACCTGCGCTGGCCGGACGTCTTCAAGATCGGCGGCGTGGCCGTGGTGCTGGCGTTCGTCGCGACGATTTACCCAAGCTGGTGGGCCGCCCGCGTAAAACCTGCGGAGGCGCTGCGCTATGAGTGATTCGATGACCAATTCAGCCCCTGTCGTACTCTCCTGCCGCAATCTGGGCAAGACCTTCACGCAGGGCAGCTATTCGGTGCCGGTGCTGGCCGGGATCGACATCGACGTGCGGCGCGGCGAACGTGTCGCCATCGTCGGCGCCTCCGGCTCGGGCAAATCGACGCTGCTGCATCTGCTGGGCGGCCTCGATACGCCGACCACCGGCAGCGTGACCTTGCTGGGCAAGGACTTTGCCAGCCTCAGTGAAACGGCGCGCGGCGACCTGCGCAACGCGTCGCTCGGTTTCGTCTACCAATTCCACCATCTGCTGCCGGAGTTCTCGGCGCTGGACAACGTCGGCATGCCGCTGATGATACGCCGCGTCAAACGCAGCGAGGCGACCAGCGCGGCGCAGGCCATCCTCACCCGTGTGAATTTGGCCAAGCGCGTCACGCACGTGCCGGGCGAGCTGTCCGGCGGCGAACGTCAGCGCGTGGCGCTGGCGCGCGCGCTGGTCACGCAGCCGGCCTGCGTGTTGGCCGACGAGCCGACCGGTAATCTGGATCGCGCCACGGCGCAGCAGATCTTCGATCTGATGCTGGAGCTGTCGCGCACCCTGGGTACCGCGTTCATCATCGTTACCCACGATATCGAACTGGCGCGCCGCTGCGACCGCGTGCTGCGCCTGACCGACGAAGGCTTGAAACC
>DASVTJ010000563.1:0-1876 GCA_036387635.1 Duganella sp. | reverse complement strand
TTTTTCGACTCGTGGACAAATTCGATCGGGTCCTCGATCGTCAGGATGTGGCCGTACTCGTTTTCGTTGAGGTGGTTGACCATCGCCGCCAAGGTGGTCGACTTGCCCGAGCCGGTCGGGCCGGTCACCAGCACCAGGCCGCGCGGCTTGAGCGCGAAATCGGCGAAGATCTTCGGCGCGTTCAGTTCCTCGAGGCTGAGGATCTTCGACGGAATCGTGCGCAGCACCGCCGATGCGCCGCGCTCCTGGTTGTAGGCGTTGACGCGAAAGCGCGCCAAGCCGGGAATCGCGAACGAGAAGTCGACCTCCAGCATTTCCTCGTAGGCCTTGCGCTGGCCGTCGTTCATGATGTCGTAAATCATGCCGTGCACTTCCTTGTGCTCGAGCGGCGGCAGATTGATGCGCCGCACGTCGCCGTGCACCCGTATCATCGGCGGCAAACCGGCCGACAGGTGCAAATCCGACGCCTTGTTCTTGACGGAGAATGCGAGAAGTTCGGAAATGTCCATTTATAATCCCTGCCTGCGTTGGTGTGATGACGCTTACCGCTGTCTTTTACCAGATGATTATGTCCCTGATTTCACAAAACTTGCAAGCAATCACCGCGACAATCGTTGCCGCCCAACAAGAAGCCGGCCGCGCGCCGTCGTCCGTGCAGTTGCTGGCCGTTTCCAAAACGTTCGGCGCGGACGCGGTGCTGGAGGCCGTCGCGGGCGGCCAGCGGGCGTTCGGGGAGAACTATCTGCAGGAGGCGCTCGACAAGATAGCGGCGCTGCGCGGGCAAAACCCGCCGCTGGAGTGGCATTTCATCGGGCCGATCCAGAGCAACAAGACGCGCCCGATCGCCGAACATTTCGACTGGGTGCATACCGTCGAGCGCGAGAAGGTGGCGCAGCGCCTGTCCGAGCAGCGGCCGGCCGGCATGGCGCCGTTGCAGATTTGTTTGCAGGTGAATGTCAGCGGCGAGGCCAGCAAGAGCGGCGTCGCCCCGCAGGAGTTGTCGGCGCTGGCCCACAAGGTCGCGGCGCTGCCGAATCTGACGTTGCGCGGCCTGATGGCGATCCCGGAGCCGGCCGTGGAATTCGAGCGGCAACGCGCCGCGTTCGCGCAATTGCGCGCGTTGTACGAGCAGCTGCGCGCCGACGGCTTGGCGCTCGATACGTTGTCGATGGGCATGTCGGCCGACCTGCGCGCGGCGATCTTCGAGGGCGCCACCATCGTGCGCGTCGGCAGTGCCATTTTTGGGTCACGAACTTACGACAAGGCTTGATATGAAAATTGCATTTATCGGCGGCGGCAATATGGCCTCCGCCCTGATCGCCGGCCTGGTTGGCAAGCCCACCGCCGGCGCCAAGGCGGGAGCCAAGACGGGAGCCAACATCCATGTGGTCGACCCGCATCCGGCATCGCTGGAAAAATTGCGCCAGCAATACGGCGTGACGACGGCGCCCGCCGTCGACGCGGCCGATGTGGCGCTGGCGGCCGCCGACGTGATCGTGCTGGCGATCAAACCGCAGAGCATGCGCGAAGTGGCGGCGCAGTTGCTGCCGCTGCTCGATGGCGCCAAACAGACGCTGATCGTGTCGGTCGCGGCGGGCATCCGCAGCGCCGACCTGTCGCGCTGGCTGGGCGGCCATGGCGCCATCGTACGCTGCATGCCGAACACGCCGGCGCTGATCGGTATGGGCATCACCGGCATGGTCGCCGCCGAGGGCGTCAGCGCCGAACAGAAGCAGACGGCCGACGACATCCTGCGCGCCGTCGG
The DNA here is from genome assembly GCA_036387635.1 of Duganella sp. Lineage (GTDB taxonomy): Bacteria > Pseudomonadota > Gammaproteobacteria > Burkholderiales > Burkholderiaceae_D > Rugamonas. The sequence continues at coordinate 111 of DASVTJ010000563.1, read as the reverse complement.
CCCGACCGTGTGGCTCGACGACGAGTCGAAGATCGACGCGGTGACGGCGATCTCGGGCAGCGGTCCGGCGTATGTGTTTTACTTCATCGAGGCGATGCAGCAGGCCGCCGT
>DASVTJ010000562.1:0-1798 GCA_036387635.1 Duganella sp. | reverse complement strand
GGCGCGCGAAGATGATGATTCATGGCAGTCCCGTTCACAGAATTTTCCCGGGATTCATGATACCCAGCGGGTCGAGCGCCGCTTTGATGGCCCGCATCATGTTGAGTTCCACCGCCGATTTATAGTGCGCCAGCTCGTCGCGTTTCAACGCGCCGATGCCGTGCTCGGCCGAGATCGAGCCGCCGAAAGCGACGACGCTGTCGTGCACCACGCGGTTGACCTTGTCCTGATTCGCCAGAAAATCCTCGTTGGAAACGCCATCTGGCGGCGCCACGTTGAAATGCAGATTGCCGTCGCCTAAATGTCCGAAGCACACCAGCTGGCAGCCGGGAAAGGCCGCCTGCAATTGCGGCGCCGTGACGGCGATGAAATCGGCGATGCGCGAGACCGGCAGCGAAATATCGTGCTTGATGTTTTTGCCGGCCTTGGCCTGGGCCAGCGGGATATGCTCGCGCAGTTGCCACAAGCCGGCCGATTGCGCCACCGACGTCGCCACCACCGCGTCGGCGATGACGTCGCGCTCGAGCGCCGCGCCGATCGCGCGTTCCAGCAGATCGACCGCGTGCTGTTCCGATTCGCTACTGGACAATTCGAGCAGCACGTATTGTTCATACGTTGGCTCGTGCGCCTTGGCGAAGGGCTTCGGCAACTGCGGGAACTCGCGCGCCACCAGCTCCATGCAAAAGCGCGACATCAATTCGAAGCCGGTCAGGCTGGCGCCGCAGTGGTCCTGCATCAGCACCAGCAAGCGCAGCGCGTGCGCGGGCGAGGGCAGCGCCGCCAGCGCGGTGATGCTGGCCTTGGGCTGCGGGAACAGCTTGAGCACCGCCCCGGTGATGACGCCGAGCGTGCCTTCGGCGCCGATGAACAGGTCGCGCAGATCGTAGCCGGTGTTGTCCTTGCGTAGGCCGCGCAAGCCGCTCCAGATCTCGCCCTGCGGCGTGACCACTTCCAGGCCCAGACACAGCTCGCGCGTATTGCCGTAGCGGAGAACGGCCGTGCCGCCGGCGTTGGTGGAGAGGTTGCCGCCGATGGTGCAGCTGCCTTCGGCCGCCAGCGACAGCGGGAACAGACAGCCTTCGGCGGCGGCGGCTTGCTGCGCTTGCTGGAGGATGCAGCCGGCATCGACGGTCATGGTGCGGTTGACCGCGTCGATCTGGCGGATGGCGTTGAGCCGCGCCAGCGACAGCACGACGGCCGTGCCGCTGGCGTCGGGAATGCTGCCCAGTACCAGGCCGGTGTTGCCGCCCTGCGGGACCAGCGGCACGCGCCATTGCGCGCAGGCGCGCACCAGTGCCGCCACTTGCTCGACCGAGCCGGGACGCAGCACGGCGGTGGCCTTGCCGGTGAAGCGGCCGCGCCAGTCGGTGAGGTAGGGCGCCATGCCGGCGTCGGTGTCGAGCACATAGGCGGCTCCCACCAGATCGCGGCAGTGGGCGAGGAAGCCGGGCATGGACTCGGTGTTAACCGTGGTAACGGGGGTAACGGTGGTAAGCGCCGTCATTTGACCGTGGTGCCCTTTATCTTGTCGAGCAACTCCTTCGACAGCTTTTTGGCCGCCTTTTTGTACGGGCGCAGATACATCAGGGCGCAGACGAAGTAGACGCAGACGATCGCCGCCTCGCCCCACGCCAGCATCGACGACAGCGCGTCCGTATCGCTCCAGCCGCGCACCACGCCCTCGGTGAAGTACAGCAGGATCATCATCGACGTCCACTGCAAGGTGTAGATGTCGCGCTTCCACACGCCGTACAGCGGCAGCAGCAGCGGCGCGGCCTTGAGCACCAGCCACGAGCCG
>DASVTJ010000561.1:0-4240 GCA_036387635.1 Duganella sp. | reverse complement strand
GCCACGATATTCTGGCGCCACACCTGGGTATTAATGGTGTTCTGTATTTTATTCATCAGCAGCTACATCTGGATTTACGTGCGGATCGTCCGGTTCAAGTCGCCGCGCTGGATGATCCGCCATAAGAAATTTTGATTTTCCCGGATTGATGTAATATATTCGCGCAGCGTTTTTACATTAACTTAAAGGAAAGCCCCATGGACCTCTCGACTATGTCTTCCGCCGATTTGCGTAATTTGCAAGAGCAAGTTAAACGCGAATTAAAACAACGCGAGAGCCAGGACCTGGCCAAAGCGCGCGAACAAATCCTGGCCATCGCCCAAAGCGTTGGCATGCCGGTCAAGGACCTGGTGGCTGGCGTCGGCGCCGTCCGCGGTGGGAAAACCGGTTCGGTGGCGCCGCGCTACCGCAATCCGGCCGATGCTTCCCAGCAATGGACCGGCCGTGGCCGCCAACCGAAATGGGTCAAGGACTGGGTCGATGCCGGCAAAGACATCGCCGGCCTGAAGGTTTAAGCGTTTTTACCGCTGACCGAGCGGCAGGGCTTGCCTGCCGCTGATATCACATTTACACTGTGACTGTTTTGCTGGCCGTAACGCAAGCCGCACTTGAAGCCAACACCTGTTTTTCTATCCGCGTCCCCGCCCGGCGGTCCGCCTTGTGACGAACCGCCCCGCGCCGGCATGCCCACGTTAATCCTTACTCCAATCATCCCTATGGTCTCCTTATCCAAAACGATCTTCAAAGCTTACGACATTCGCGGCATCATCGATAAAACCCTCGATGCTGGCGTGGCGCGCCAGATCGGCCAGGCGTTCGGCCAGGCCGCGCTGGCCAAAGGCGAGACCAAGGTGGTGATCGGCCGCGACGGCCGCTTGTCCGGTCCGTCGCTGACCGCCGCGCTGGCCGAAGGCCTGCAGGCGGTCGGCGTCGACGTCATCGACCTGGGCGTGGTGGCCACGCCGATGGTGTACTTCGGCACCAACGTGCTGGGCGCCGCCTCGGGCATCATGGTCACCGGTAGTCATAACCCGCCGGACTACAACGGTTTCAAGATGGTGCTGGCCGGCGAAGCGATCCACGGCGAGGCGATCACCTCGCTGTACCAGCGCATCGTCGACCACGACGGCTCGTCGGCTGAAAAAACTGGCGTGTACAGCACCCACGACATCCGCGCCCAGTACCTCGAACGCATCATCGGCGACGTCAAGCTGGCGCGCCCGATCAAGATCGCCGTCGACTGCGGCAACGGCGTGGCCGGTGCCTTCGCCGGCGACCTGTATCGCGGCATGGGCTGCGAAGTGGTGGAGCTGTTCTGCGAAGTGGACGGCACGTTCCCGAACCACCATCCCGATCCGGCCCACCCGGAAAACCTGCAGGACCTGATCCGCGCGCTGCAAGAGACCGACGCCGAAATCGGCATCGCCTTCGATGGCGACGGCGACCGCCTGGGCGTGGTGACCAAGGATGGCCAGATCATTTATCCGGACCGCCAGATGATGCTGTTCGCGGCCGACGTGCTGACCCGCCATCCGGGCGAACAGATTCTGTACGACGTCAAATGCACGCGCCACCTGGCGCCGTACATCGCCAAACACGGCGGCGTGCCGCTGATGTACAAGACCGGCCACTCGCTGGTCAAGGCCAAGCTGCGCGAGACCGGCGCCCCGCTGGGCGGCGAAATGAGCGGCCATATCTTCTTCAAGGACCGCTGGTACGGTTTCGACGACGGCCTGTATGCCGGCGCGCGCCTGCTGGAGATCCTGACCCGCGAAGCCGATCCATCGGCGCTGCTCAACTCCCTGCCGCAATCGGACAGCACCCCCGAGCTGCACCTGCACCTGAGCGAAGGCGAAAACGTCATCGTCATGGACAAGCTGCGCGCGGACGCCAAGTTCCCGGGCAACCAGCAAATCATCACCATCGACGGCCTGCGCGTGGAATACGAGGACGGCTTCGGCCTGGCGCGTTCGTCCAACACCACGCCGGTGATCGTGATGCGCTTCGAGGCCGAAACGCCGGAAGCGCTGGCGCGCATCCAGGGCCAGTTCAAGAGTGTGATCCTGGCCGCCAAGCCGGACGCGGAACTGCCTTTCTAAGCGATGTCGTCGCAAGCGGGCGAGGGTCGGCCCCAGTCCAAGCCCGAGTCCAAGCCCACGCCGCTCAACATCCTGCTGGTGCGCGTGTCGTCGCTGGGCGACGTGCTGCATAACCTGCCGATGGTGGCCGACATCGCCCGCCGCTTCCCCGATGCCAACATCGATTGGGTGGTGGAGGAGGGCTATGTCAGCCTGGTGCGCCTTAACGCCCGGGTGCGCACCATCATTCCGTTCGCGCTGCGGCGCTGGCGCAAATCGCTCGGCAAGCCGGAGACGCGCGCCGAGATCAAGGCTTTCTTCCGCACCTTGCGCCAGCAGCGCTACGACTACGTGTTCGACACCCAGGGGCTGCTCAAGACCGGCATCATCATGGGCGCCGCGCGCGTGGTCAAGGGCGGGCGCAAGGTGGGCCTGGCCAACGGCAGCGAGGGCTCCGGCTACGAGGGCGTCTCCCGCATTTTCCATCATCTGAGTATTCCAACCGACCCGCGCACGCACGCGGTGGCGCGCGGCCGCCTGGTGGCCGCCGCCGCCTTGGGCTACCAGGTCGATACGCCGGCCGATTTCGGCCTGCCGCAAGTGTCGGCCGACGAGCCGCGTCCGGCGTGGATGCCGGCCGAACCTTACGTGGTGTACTTCCACGGCACCGCGCGCGACCCGAAGAAGTGGGCGCCGGAGAACTGGATCGCGTTGGGGCGCGCGCTGGCGCCGATGCCGATCCTGCTGCCATGGGGCTCGCCGAAAGAACTGGCCGAAGCCGAGCATCTGGCGGCGGGCCTGCCGAACGCGCGCGTGCTGCCCAAGCTGTCGATGGCCGACGCCATGCTGCTGGCGCGGCACGCGGCGCTGGTGGTCGGCGTCGACACCGGGTTGACGCACATCGCCGCGGCCTTTGTGCGGCCGACCGTGGAAATCTACACCGATTCGCCGCGCTGGAAGACCGAGGGTAACTGGTCGCCGCGCATTATCAATCTGGGCGATCGCGGCGCACCGCCTTCCGTGCCTGAAGTACTGGCCGCGGCCAGGCGTTTGCTGGGCCAAGGCTAAGGCTAAACTATCATGCGACTTTTTTATTCCCTGATGTGGTGGCTGGCGATGCCGCTGGTGCTGGCGCGCTTATGGCTGCGCGGCCGCAAGGAGCCGGGCTACCGCCAGCACTGGGGCGAGCGGCTCGGGTTTTATGGCGCCGCCGGGCCGACTTTTTCCGCGGCCGCGCCGGTGCTGTGGGTGCACGCCGTATCGGTCGGCGAAACCCGCGCGGCCGAGCCGCTGATCGACGCGCTGCTGGCCGAGTATCCGAACAGCCGCATCGTCCTGACCCATATGACCCCGACCGGCCGCGCCACCGGCAAGTCGCTGTTCGCCAAACATGGCGCGCGGCTGGTCCAGTCCTTTCTGCCCTACGACACCGGCACCATGGTGGGCCGCTTCATCAAGCATTTCAAGCCGGCGCTCTGCATTCTGATGGAGACCGAAGTCTGGCCGAACCTGATCGCCACCTGCGGCGCGCGCGGCGTGCCGGTGGTGCTGGCCAACGCCCGCCTGTCGGAGCGCTCGCTGCGCAAGGCCGGGCGTCTCGGCTCGCTGATCCTGGACGCGGCGCGCGGCATCTCGCTGGTGGCCGCGCAGACCGAGGCCGACGCCCAGCGCGTGCGCTCGCTGGGCGCGCGGCAGGTCGAAGTCACCGGCAGCATCAAGTTCGACGTGGTGGTGCCGGATCAGGCACTGGCCACCGGGGCGGCGCTGCGCAAGGCGATCGGCGCGCGCCCAGTGCTGCTGTTCGCCAGCACGCGCGAAGGCGAGGAGGCGCTGATACTGCAAGCGGTGCGCGAGGCGCGTTCCGAACTTCCGGCAAACGTGTTGTTGCTGATCGTGCCGCGCCATCCGCAGCGTTTCGACGAAGTGGCCAGGATGATCGGCGAGGCCGGGCTCAATGTTCAGCGGCGTAGCCAACTCGCGCTCGGGGGCGCGTCGACGGACGCCGCTGCCGTGGCGATTCCGGCGTATATCGATGTGCTGCTGGGTGATTCGATGGGCGAGATGTTCGCGTATTATGCGGCGTGCGACTGCGCCTTCATCGGCGGCAGCCTGCTGCCGCTGGGTGGACAGAACCTGATCGAACCGGCGGCGTTGGGCAAGCC
>DASVTJ010000560.1:0-7958 GCA_036387635.1 Duganella sp. | reverse complement strand
CCCAACGCGTGGGTGCACCTGGCAGCCAGCTACGACGGTCGCCAGGTCACGCTGTATGCCAACGGCAGCGTGGTCGCGCGGCAGGAAGCTGTGTTGACGGCTTCCGAGTTCAAGCCGGCGCCGATTCGAGCCACCGCCGGCGCGACCGAGAGCCAGCAAAAGGCCGAGGGCCAAACGTCCGGCGCCCAGGTTTCGCTGGGGCCGCGCAGCAAGGCGGCGACTGGCTACGCGGGGCGGATCGCCGGCTTCACGGTCGCCGGCGCGGCGCTCGGCGATGGCGCGGTGCGGTCGATGGCGGCCACACCGCCGCAGGAGTCGCTGATCAACTTCGAATCGGGCAGTCCTTCGTGGCCGATCCAGGTGCGCCAGATGTATGGACAGGTCGCGCCGCAGGATCCATGGACGTTGCCGAAATCCGGCTCGCCGTTCCAGGAGCCCAAAGCCAAGCCGGCCTACAGCGGGCCGGCGCTCGTGCAAAACAGCGCCAACCTGTGGACGCTCAAATCGTGGAAGCTGCAGGCGGCGCCGCAAGTCAGCGCCAAGGCGCAGCAGATTTCGTCGGCGGGCTTCGACGCCGCCGGCTGGTATCAGACCACCACGCCCGGAACCGTGTTGACGACGCTGGTCGATCGCGGCGTCTATCCCGATCCGGACTTCGGCCTGAATAACATGGCCATTCCCGAATCGCTGAATAAGCAGGATTACTGGTATCGCACGCCGTTCAACGTGCCTGCCGGCTTCAAGCCGGGGCAGCACTTGTTCGTCACCTTCAAGGGCGTAAATTACGAGGCGGAAGTGTGGATCAACGGCCGCAAAGTGGGCGGCATGAAGGGCGCCTTCGTGCGCGGCACTTTCGACATCAGCCCCTACCTGAAGCTCAAGGGCGAGAACGTCATCGCGGTCAAGGTCTCGCCGCCACCGCATCCGGGCGTGCCGCAGGAGGAATCGATCGCGGCCGGCGCCGGCGAAAACGGCGGCACCCTGGCGCAGGACGGTCCGACCTTCATCGCCTCCGAGGGCTGGGACTGGATTCCATCGGTCCGCGACCGCAACACCGGCTTGTGGCAGGACGTGGTGCTGCAAGCCACGCGCGACTTCAAGCTCGGCGACGCCCAGGTGATCACGGCGCTGCCGCAGGCGGACAACAGCGTGGCCGATGTCAGCATCGACGTGCCGGTGTCGAACTTGTCGAAGTCGGCGCAGCGCGCCACCGTCCGCGCCACCATCACGCGGCGCGACGGCGGCATGAAGCCGATCCAGGTCAGCAAGACCGTCAATTTGGCGCCAGGGGAGCAGAACGTGCGCTTCACGTCGGCCGATTTCGCGGCGCTGAAGCTGAAAAACCCCAAGCTGTGGTGGCCCAACGGCTACGGCGCGCCGGACCTGCATGAACTCAAACTGGAAGTGATGCAGGGCGCGCAGCTGTCCGATCAGGCCAACACGCGCTTCGGCGTGCGCGCGGTGACGTACGAGCTGTCGCTGGTCGATCAGAGCGGCCATTTGCGCCGCGTCGAAGCCGACTTCACGAAGGGCCGCGAACTGGGCGTGCGCATCACCGACGGCCGCCACCAGTCGATCCGCAAGCTCGCGGACAACAACTGGGCCACCGGTTTGCGTCCCGAAGCCGAAGGCACGAGCGCCATTCGTCCGCTCGAGGAAACCACGCTCAGTCCCTTCCTGGTCATCAAGGTCAATGGCGTGCGCATCGCCGCGCGCGGCGGCAACTGGGGCACTGAAGACTGGCGCAAGCGGATCGACCGCGAGCGGCTGGAGCCATATTTCCGGCTGCACCGCGACGCCAACGTCAACATCATCCGCAATTGGGTGGGGCAGAACACCGAGGAGAGCTTCTTCGAGCTAGCCGACGAATACGGCTTGATGGTGATGAACGACTTCTGGGCCTCGACGCAGGACTACAACCTGGAGCCGCAGGACGTCGCCCTGTTCATGGAAAACGCCCGCGACGTGGTCAAGCGCTATCGCAATCATCCGTCGGTGATCATGTGGTTCGGACGTAACGAGGGTGTGCCGCAGCCGGTGCTGAACGAGGCGCTGGAAGCGATGATCTATCAGCTCGACGGCACGCGCTGGTACAGCGGCAGCTCGAACCGCGTCAATCTCCAAAACAGCGGGCCGTATAACTATCAGACGCCAACGAGCTACTTCACCGAACATGGCAAGGGCTTCTCAGTGGAAGTTGGCACGCCGTCGTTCCCGACGCTGGAGGCGATCAAGGCGGCGGTGCCGTCTACCGACCAGTGGCCGCTGAGCGACACCGTCACCTATCACGACTGGCACCCGGACGGCAACGGCAGCGTCAAGACGTTCAACGCCGCCATGGCGACCGGCTACGGCGCGCCGCAATCGCTGGCCGACTTCGAGCGCAAGGCCCAGTTGCTGAACTACGAGAGCCACCGCGCCATCTTCGAAGGCATGAACGCGGGCTTGTGGCGCCAGCACAGCGGCCGCATGTTGTGGATGACGCAGCCCGCGTGGCCAAGCACGATGTGGCAGATCCTCAGCCACGATTACGATACCCATGGCGCCTTTTATGGCGTGAAGAGCGCGGCCGAGCCGGTGCACGTGCAAATGAACTTGCCCGACCATCAGCTCATGGTGATTAACAATCCCGCCGCCGCGCTGAATGGCGCCACGCTGTCGTATGCCGCCTATGATGTCAAGGGCAAGCTGCTGGCCAGCGGCGACAAGCCGGTGACGGTGGCGCCGGTCAGCACGTCGGAGGCGATCGATGCCGGCGTCGCCGCCTTGGTGGTGCAGCACCAGCTGATCGTGCTCAAACTGACGCTGAAGGGAGCCGATGGCAAGCTGCTGTCGCAGAACGTCTACTGGCCCAGCGCCACGCTGGCCGGCCAACAAGGCTTGAACCAGTTGGCGACGGTGCCGCTGGAAATGGCCACGCGCTGGACCGGGGCCGGAACGGGAAGCGGAGCTGCCGTGCGGGGCGAGCGGCAGTTGGAGGTTACACTGCGCAATGGCAGCGACGTGCCGGCGTTGAGCGGAAAACTCACTTTGCTCAATGCCGACGGCGCGCGCATACTGCCGGTTTACTATTCCGATAACTATATCGCGCTGATGCCTGGCGAAAGCCGCACCGTCACCGCCACGTTCAAGAGCCAGGGCGCCGTGCGCCTCGATCTGCGTGGCTGGAATGTGGCGCCGCTGTCGCAGGAGGTGCGCGATCAATGAAAGAACTGACGATGAAAAAATCCATCTTTTCGATGCTGGTCGCCGGCGCCGCTTCCGTACTTGCGCTGGGCAGCGCGCCAAGCCACGCCGACACCAAGATCGACGGCGCCGCATGCAGCACCACGCCGGCGCCGCGCAAAATCGAATATCCATGGATGACGGTGGCGCGCTGGAACGAGATGTTCAAGGAAGACGTGGCGGTTGCCGACGCCGGCAACGTCGACCTGCTGTTTGTGGGCGACTCCATCACCGAGGGCTGGAACAAGGAAATCTTTGATAAGTCGTTCGGTGGCTGGAAAACCGCCAATTTCGGCGTCGGCGGCGACCATACCGGCAATGTGCTGTGGCGCCTCGATCACGGCCACGCCGAAAAGCTGCATCCGAAACTGGTGGTGCTGACCATCGGCGTCAATAACTTCTTCCACTGTCAGGCGGCTCCGGACGAGGTGTTCGCGGGCGTGAAGGCGGTGCTGGGCAAGCTGCGCACGCTGTATCCCGACGCGAAAATCCTGCTCAACGCGGTGCTGCCGTACGAGCAGTCGGCCAAAAGTGAGAAGCGCCAGCAGATCACGGAGCTGAACCGCAAGATCGCCACGCTGGGCGACGGCAAAAAAGTCATCTTCAAGGACTATGGCGCCAAGTTCCTGCAAGCCGACGGCGACATGTCGAAAGAGGTGATGGCCGACTTCCTGCACCCGACGCCTAAGGGTTACCAGATATGGTCCGACGCCATGCTGCCGGACATCCAGAAGCTGATGAAGTGATGGCGGGCCGTCCCCGTCGCGCCATTCGCGGCGCCACCGGCCGCGTGACGCTGCTCGCGGCGCTCTGCGGAGCGGCGCCATGGATCATGGCGGCGCCGATCGGCGCCGCCGATCCCTATATCGCCCGCATGGGCCGAACCGACATCGGCGCCGACGGCGCGGTGCGCTTCGGCTATCCGGGCGTGAGTTTTTATCTCAATTTCGAAGGCACGCGCCTCGGCGTCGATGCCGACGCCAGCGGCCAAAACAGCTATCTGGACGTGATCGTCGATGGGGTGGCGCGCAAGGTGCGGCTGGCGGCCGGGAAGCAGACCGTCGTCCTGGTCGACGACGCCGCCGTCGGCAAGTACACGGTGGAAATCGTCAACCGCTCCGAAACCTGGCACGGCACCGCCACGCTGCTGCGCTTCGATACCGACGGCACATGGAGCAAGCCTCCGACGCTCCCCGAACGCAAGATGCTGATCCTGGGCGATTCGGTCACCTGTGGCGAAGCGATCGACCGCGTGCCCGGCGCGAAGAAGGAACCGTCATGGTGGAATGCGCGTGCGTCGTACGGCATGATCATGGCGCGCGAGCTGCGCGCGCAGGTGCAATTGGTCTGCTATGGCGGGCGCGGGTTGGTGCGCAGCTGGGATAACAAGACCGAAGACCTCAATCTGCCGGACTACTATCGCCTGGCGATCGCCGACAAGGACAAGCCGGTTCAGTGGGACCAGCGTGGGTATCGGCCCGATGTGATTCTGAGCGCGATCGGCACCAACGACTTCAATCCGGGCATCCCGGACCGCGAGCAGTATGTGGGAACGTATGTGCGCTTTGTGCAGACGCTGTTGAAAGACCATCCGCAGGCGCGGATCGTGCTGACCGAGGGCGCGCTACTGACCGGTGAGAAGAAGCGTGAACTGGTTGAATACATCGCCGAGACGGTCAAGCGGGTAGGCGATAAGCGCGTGCATTCGGTCGCTTCGCAGGCCTATCCGGGCGACGCCGATGACGGCCATCCGACGAAGGAGCAAAACGTCGGCATCGCCAACGATTTGCTCCCCCATGTGCGCGCGCTGATGCGCTGGTAATGGTAAGCGTAGCCGCCGATGGCGGCTACGCTTCATCAGACAATCAGTAGCTGGCGCCGACCCGCACGCCGAACATCCGTGGCTGGACGAAGTTCGCTTCCATGAACCCGCCGAACACCGAATTGCCGCTCAACTTCGCATGGCTGTTCGAGACGTTGCGGACGTACAGCTCCGCGTGCCACTTGTCGTCCGGCGCCTCCAGCCGCACCGACGCGTCGCCCATCGCATACGCCTTTTGATAACGGCCGACGTGGGCGAACTCCGAATTGAGCATGTCGAAGTAGGCCTTGTCGCGCCAGTTCACCTTCACGTACGGGATCACCTTGTAGCCGTTTTCAAATCCGAACTCCTGCGAGAAGTTGATGTTGAACTGGTACTTCGGCGTGTTCGGCAGGTGGTTGCCGTCGATGTCGGCCAGGCGACGGCCCAACAGCGCCTTGTCGGGGCCCTTGTAAGCGGTTGGGCAGGCCGGCAATCCCAGTTCCGGGCGCACGTCGCACTGATAGTCGTCGCTGTACGAATCGAAGTCATGGATGCTGGAGTTGATGTAGGCGAAGCCGCCGCCGATGCGGCCGCCGCGCCATGGCTTGTAATCCCATTCCAGTTCCAGGCCGGGGATGTTGACCTTGCCGACGTTGATGGTGCGCCAGCCTTCATAGACGTCGCACTTCGGCTGGTCGGCCGGGCAGGGCTGGCCGTTTTGCGGGATGATCTGGTTGATGAAATAGGTGCCGGTGACCTGCATGTCCTTGTACTTCATGAAGAACGCGGTGGCCGACAGGCTCAGACGGTTGTCCAGGAACTTGCCCTTGAAGCCCAGCTCATAGTTGGTGACGGTTTCCGGCTCGTACGGCAGGAAGGTCTCCACGCCAGGTTTGCCGTCGGCGCACAGGCGGTAGTTGCAGCTGTCGGTCTTGTCGGCGAAGCCGCCGGCCTTGTAACCGGTGGAGACGGACGCGTACACCATCTTGTTGGCGTCGAGCTGCTTTTGCAGGCCGGCGCGCCACGTGACTTTTTTCCATTCCTGTTTGTGGTCGTTCGACGTCGGCGCGCCATACAGATTGTAGGCGGCCACGCTGCCGCCCATCGCAGGCGTCAGGTCGGTGCCGTCATGAACGCGGAAGCCCGGCGTGCCTGGCGTGCCTTGCGAATACAGCCCGTTGTAGTAGGCCGAGTTGCCGATCCAGTTGGCGCCATAGACCTTGCCGCCCTTGTCCTCTTTGCTGTCGATGCTGTAGCGCGCGCCCAGGGTGCCGGTCCACGTCGGGATGAACTTCCAGTCGGCTTGGGCGAAGACCGCCTTGGCGTCGACCTGGCGGTTCGGCTGGTTATACAGCACGCTGCCGACATCGCCGTACGGTCTTTGGATGGTGTTGGTTTGCTCGTAGTCGATGCGGTTACGCTCGTGCATCCAGAACAAGCCGCCGACGTACTGCACGTTGCCGAGCTGCTGCTTCAGCTGCGCCTCGTGCACCGTCGACAGGTAGCGCGAATCGAGCGTGCGGTGGAACGAGTCGGTCAGCGGCCAGGTGCCCCAGTTGCCGTCGACCGAATTCGGGTACGCGCCGTTGATCTGGAACGGCGCCGCGTGCTGCATGCCCATGTCGTCGTCGGTGATTTGCGAACGCGTTTGATCGGCGACCTGGAAGGTGTAGTCGAAGTTGGTGTGGTCGTTGATGTTCCAGTTGATACCGGTGCGCAGCGTCTTGATACTCAGGTCGTTCTCGCCGGGGACGTTGACGTTCAAGTCCCACTTGCCCTGGCCGGGACCGCAGGCGTAGCGGGTGCCGGCGGTGGCGTCGCAATCGCGGAAGGTGGCGCCGCCGGCGCCGGAATCCTGGAACTGTTCGTACGACGCCTTGGCCGTAATGTCCTTGTTGATCTTCAGAAGACCCGTCAGGCGGCCGGCCCATTCGTCCTGGTTGGTGTAATAGTCGCTCTTGCCGACCGCGCGGTTGAAGCGCTGGTCGACATCGGGCTTGCCGTTCGGGATCCAGCCCAGCGCCGGGGCGTTGGCTTCGCTGACGTCGCGCGTCTGGTTGGCGTAGCCGTCGCGCTTGACTTTCATGAACGTCGCCCGCAGCGCCAGCGCGTCGTTGACGACGATGTTCTGCACCACCGACACCTGCTTTTTGTTGTAGTTGCCGATATCGATATCGGCCTTGCCGTAATTGCCGGTCCAATCGGGTTTGGCCGGAATCACGTTGACGCTGCCGCCGGTGGAGTTGCGGCCGAACAGCGTGCCTTGCGGGCCGCGCAGCACCTCGACCTGTTCCAGGTCGAACATCAGCGCCTGCGCGCCTTGTGGACGCGGCGAGTACATGCCGTCGACGTGGAAGCCGACCGCCGGGTCGCCGGTCTCGGTGAAGTTGGTGGAGGTGATGCCGCGAATGGTGATCTGCACCGCCGAATCCTCGCCGGTGTTTTCGATCACGACGTTGGGCATCTCGCCGCTCAAGTCGGACAGGCTGGTGGCGCCTTTGCGCGTCAGCTGCTCCTGGCTCAGCGCCGCGACAGCCAGCGGAGTACGCAGCAGCGACGTCGAATAGCGCGTCGCCGTCACTTTGACTTCCTGGATCTGGTCCGGGTTGGCGGCCGCCGGCGCGCTGGCGACGGGGGCAGCCGCCGGGGCGGTGCTGGTGGCGGTGTCGGTTGCCGTTTGCGCGTGCGCGCTCATGTTCATCAAGCCGCACGCGCTGGCGACGGCAAGGCTCATGAGAGTCCGTTTAGTAGGTTGTAGCATGGGGTCTCCTCGATTTTTGGAATTATGGTCAAGCGCCATAACGCGAAGTCCGAAGCGCGACGGATATGGCAATTTGACAAGGCGAGTATCGGCCCGCAAATTTTGATGGTCAAACGAAATTAAATTTGACGGCGCAGTTTAATCAGGTTTACTAAACACGCTCGAAGC
>DASVTJ010000559.1:0-5028 GCA_036387635.1 Duganella sp. | reverse complement strand
GAGGCATTCAGGTCCGCCTTCTCCGCGTCGATCGATGGAACGGGCTTGTTATTTGGCTCTAGCGCGGCCTCCGCAACAACAGCTGCGAAGCGGGTGGCGCCACCAATGGCATTTATCATAATCATCTTCGACTCCTGTTGGGAGATTCCTCACAGCATTATTCTACCGTTCTTTTTGCCAAGAAGCACCATTTTTAGCGGCCTCCAGCGGTCTTAACTCCTTTTCCTTGCAGAAATATCCATTTGTGATCGGTAAAATTTATCGCATTCTGCTTATCATAGTTTCTATTCATACATGCAACCTGCAAGCCTCCAGCCAGTGTTGTTTTATTGGCCAGTCCACCTTGCACGATTGGTAAGACCGCCGTAGAATTGATTGCAGGAATTAGCAAAGTTATACCGCTCTCCCGCCCTATCAAACAGATTTTTGACCAACCGCGAGCTCGGCGCTTCCTGCGTCCTCCTGGCGGTGGCACGGCATACGCGAGGTGTGCCGACCGGCGACCGGCAAAGACCGGCGTTGTTGACTTCATCGTTGACATCATCAATATCTGGAGACAAAATGCACACCTCACTACATCAGGCCGTGGCCGCCGCATGCTTTGCGCTGGCCGCCGGCGCCGCCCACGCGGGTGCCGATCCGCTGGACCACGCCACCATCACCGCCAGCTACAACGGCCAACCCGGCGCCATGCTCGGCGCCGACCACCAGTTCGCCGATGAAGCGGGCAGCAACGTCAGCGGCCTCGATCCGGCCGAACCGGGGACCGAATTCCTGTCCGCCGACTATCTGCTGGCGTTCGACTTCGCGCCCGACGGCCGCCTGACCATTTTCAACAACGGCACCCTGCCCGCCGGCGCCTACAGCGCCACCTTCGACTTCGGCGCCACGCTGGCCGCGCCCATCGTCGGCTTCAGCGTGCTCGATGCGGGTCCCACCAGCGGCACGCCGGTGCTCAGCATCGTCAACGCCCACACCATCTTGATCGACTTGAGCGGCGTCGCCTGGAACGGCGACTTCAACGCGCTGTCCACCATGATCACGCTGCAAGCACCGGTGGCGGCGGTGCCGGAACCGGCCACCGCTTGGATGATGCTGGCCGGCCTTGCCGGCGTCGGCATGCTGGCGCGCCGCCGCACTACCTAAGCATCCCGCCCACTCATTCAAGGAGCTCCAAATGGAACTGACTCGTCTCAGGGCGGCGCTACGCCTGTCCTCTTCATTGCCGGTGTTGTTATCGCTGTTCGCCGCGACCGCCGTCAGCGCCGCCGCCATCGATCCCGCGCTGCAAGCGGCGCCCGCCGACGGCTTTGCCGGCCAGGCCGGCGGCACCGTCGGCGGTTCGGCCGCGATCGCGTCGCAAATCTACACCGCCACCAATCGCGCGCAATTGTTGGCGGCGCTACGGCGCGGTGGCGTCAACCCCAAGATCATCAAGTTAAGCGGCACCATCGACATGAGCGAAGGCGTGCCGTTCGCGAACACCGGCGACCAGGCCAGCCGGGGCCTGATCCGTCTGCCCAGCAACACCACGCTGATCGGCGATGGCGCCGGCGCCGGCATCGTCAACGGCCATATCGTCGTCTCTGGCGCGTCGCAAGTCATCATCCGCAACCTGAAGATCGTCAACCCGTGCGACGTCGGCCCGGTCTGGGACCCGAACGACGGCGCCCTGGGCAACTGGAATTCGGCGTTCGACGCCATCGGCGTGACCGCATCCGACCACGTATGGGTCGACCACAACAGCTTCACCGACGGCGCCATGACCGACGACCTGCTGCCGATCGAGAACGGCCAGATCAAGCAGTGCCACGACGGCTCGATCGACATCACCAAGGCATCCGACTACGTGACGGTGTCGTACAACGTCTTCGGCCAGCACCGCAAAAATAATCTAATCGGCTCCAGCGACGGCGACACCGCCGACACCGGAAAACTGCGCGTCAGCTTTAGTAACAACGTGTTTCGCGACATCGTCAGCCGCTCGCCGCGCGTGCGCTACGGCCAGGTCCACATGTTCAACAACTACTTCGCCGGCAGCAAGGCGCATCCGGTCTACCCGCACGAATACTCGATCGGCATCGGCCAGGCGTCGCAGGTACTGTCGCACAATAACGTGTTCGACATCGCCGGCGCGGCCAACGGCGGCGACGCCAGGGTGCGCTGCGACGACGTCATCGAACCGATAGGCGGCACAGTGCCGGGCGCCTTCAAGGACACCGGATCGGCGCTCAACGGCAAGCCGCTGGACGGCTGCTCGGTGCCGAACGGCGGCGTCTTCGCCGCGCCGTACGCGTACGCGGCGCGTCCTCTGGCGCTGGTCAAGGCCAACGCGCTGGCGCAAGCCGGCGGCGGCAAGCTTACCACCTCCATCAGCGGCACCGGCGACGTCACCCCCGACACCACCGTCACGCTGAACTGCCCACCGTCCGGCCTGTACTTCTGCGACGACTTCCAAAACGGCGGCGCGGCCAACTGGAATCTGCTGCCGCTGGCCGGCGCCAACGGCGGCTTCAGTGTCAAGCCGGAGAGCGTCGGCGCCACCAATCTGGTGATGCAGTACACCGCCGGCTCCACCGGCGGCGTGCTGGCGCTGCTGAAACCCGCCGCGCTGGGCGCCGTGCCTTCGGCCGACTACTACGTCGAGGCGCGCATCAAGCCGATGACCAACAGCAGCACCGGCAACAAGCAGCTGTATCTGATCACGCGCTACAAGGACGCCGGCAACTGGTACGGCGGCGGCCTGAATGTACAAAACAGCAGCGCCAGCACCCAGGTGGAGATCGCCCGCATGCTCAACGCCACGCTGTCGCGACCCAAGCAGGTGCGCAAGCCGATCCAGATGGACGCCCAGTTCTACACGGTGCGCTTCGAAATGATCGGCACCGCGCTGACCGTGTATCTTGACGGCGAAGCGCTGGGCACCGTCACCGATGCCTCGTTCGCCGAGCGTGGACAGGTCGGCCTGTACACCACCAACAAGTCGTTCCAGATCGACGACGTGCGTATCGGCGATCCGTCGCTCAAGCCCGCACAGCTGACGCTCCATCCGGCGACGTTGAACTACATCGCCGAGGTGGGCGACATGCCGCTGACGATCGACGTCAACGCCGTCAAGCCGGATGGTGGGCCCGATAACTTCACCGCCAGTTCCACCAGGCCTGGCGTGGCGGCGGTGGCGACGGTGGTGAACGACGCTGCCGGCGGCAAGCTGACGCTGACGCCCATCGGCGCCGGCACCGCGACCATCGTCGTCACCAGCGCATCGGATCCCACGCTGCAGCGGACTATCGCGGCCACCATCAGCCCTCGCTTCGTGCAACCAACGCAGGCCTACCCGCTGCAAGGCGCCACGCAACCCGTCGCCGCGGCCGCCGCCGCCCATGTCGACGCCGCGCTCAAGCTCAACTTCGACACCCCGCCCACCTTGGGCGCCGGCGGCAGCATCCGCATCTTCCGCAAAAACGACGACGCGCTGGTGGACGTGATCCGGCTGGTGGGCGAAACCGACATCCTCGGTTTCGCCGGCCAGGCGGCGGTCCGCAAGGTCAACACCACGCCGATCACCATCGCCGGCACAACGGTGACGATCAAACCGCACAGTAACAAGCTGGAATACGGCACCGAATACTATGTCGCCATTTCCAACGGCGTGTTCACCGGAACCTCGCTGGGCGGCGTGCCGTTTGTCGGCATCGGCAAGCTGGGTGGCTGGTCGTTCACCACCCGCGCGGCCGGTCCGGCGCCGGGCGCCGCCAGCGTGACGGTGGGCGCGGCCGACGACGCCGATTTCGGCACCGTGCAGGCGGCGCTCAATTACGCGATGAAGGATGTCGCGGCCGACGAACCGCTGACCATCCACGTGCGCAATGCCGTCTACACGGAACTGCTGTACCTGCGGGGTAAAAACAATGTCACGCTGGTGGGCGAAAGCCGCGACGGCACCGTCATCCAGTACACCAACTACGATAGCCTGAACAGCGGCACCGGCGGCAGCCAGTCGCCCGACAGCGCGGCGATGTCCGGCGGCCGCTCGGTGATGCTGGTGGAGGCGGCGGACCTGCTAACCCTCGACACGCTGACGCTGAAGAACACGACGCTGCGCTCCGGCGCCATCTCGGCGCAGGCGGAAGCGATCTACTTCAACAGCGACAACGGCCGGCTGGTCGCAAAGAACGCCGCCTTCTTCAGCGAGCAGGATACGCTGAACCTGAAAGGCTACGCATGGTTCTACCGCAGCCTGGTGGCGGGAAACGTGGACTTCATCTGGGGCGGCAGCCGCGCGGCCTTGTTCGAGGAAAGCGAAATCCGCTCGCTGGGCGACACCACCAGCGCCACCGGCGGCGGCTACGTGCTGCAGGCGCGCGTGCCCAACGCCGGCGACAAGGGCTTCGTGTTCCTGAACAGCCGCCTGACGCACGGCCCCGGCCCCGGCCCGCAGCACGGCGACGTTCCGGCCGGCGCCACCTACCTGGCGCGCAGCCCGGGCGGCACGGCCACGTGGGACAACATCGCCTTCATCAACACGCGCATGGACAACCACGTCGCGGCGGTCGGCTGGGCCGGCGCCGGCGTCAACGGCCAACCGGCGCCGAACCCGGTGACGCCGAATGCGGCCAGCGGCTGGCGCGAATACGGCACCACCACGCTGGCCGGCGAACCGGTCAACCTGGCGGCGCGGGCGGGCGGTTTCCAGCTCAGCGCCTCGGACGTCGCCGCCGGTTTCGCCAACCGCGCGCTGGTGTTTGCCGCGTGGGCCGGTGGCGAGGGATGGGACCCGCAGCCGTAAGCGCCAGTCTACGCCGAAGTGCGCGTTGCGGCGGCCAGCGCCCCGCAACGCTGTCACGTCATCGTCACAAATATGGGCTAGGATACCGGCGCGCATGATACGCTATGCCGCTCGCTATACAGCGACACCTGCCCTTCCACCTGACGACGACCAACATGACAAAGAAACTGTCCCTGCCCGCCCTCGCGATCGCGACCACCTGTTTAGCCCTGCAAGCCGGCGCCATCGCCGCGCCGGCC
>DASVTJ010000558.1:0-11423 GCA_036387635.1 Duganella sp. | reverse complement strand
CGCGACTTGCTGCCTACCTCGTAATTCCACAAGCTGTCGGACGCGTAATTCGGCGGCCCCTCGGTCAGGCCGTTCAATTCCAGATCCGGTCCGCAGGTGGTCGGCGGCACGAAGATGTTCGAGCCGCCCAGGCGGAATCCTTTCGACACGCTGGTGTAGAGCGTGTGGCGCGGATCGACTTCCCACGTCAACGCGTACTTCGGCGTGAACGCGTTCGATTTCAGGCTCGCGCTGCTGTTGTTGCCGGCGCCGGCCAGATAGTTGCCGTTGCGTTGATCCAGATGCGAATTGGCGCGCAGGTAGCGCGCGCCCACCGTCGCGTGCACCGTCGGCGCGAAGTAGTAATTGACCTCGCCGAACACCGAGGCCTGCTTCTCGCGGAAGTGGAATGCGCCGGCGAACGAGTTATCGTTCGGGAAGGAGCCGGGACGCACATCGGGCAGCAGCTCGGGATCGTAGATGTCGAAGCCGAACTGCTTGAAGGTGTCGGTGACGCCGAAGATCGGATCGTTCTCGTCGATGTTGGTGTGCTGGCGCGAGAAGTAGGTACCGGCCAGCCAGGTCCACGGGGACACCGCCGCGTCGTACGGGCGCGAGGCCAGACGGAATTCCTGCGACACCTGGCGCACCTGGTTCTTCAGGTACACCGCCGACGGCAGGCCGGCGATCGCCTCGATCAATTCCGGCGGCGCCTTGCCGCCATCCTCGGTCGACGTCAGGAAAGTCGACAGCGAATAGCTGTTGTAGGCCGAGCCGTTTTGCGTGCGGTCGAACTTGCGCGAGAAGTAGCTGGTGGCCGACGTCAGATCGACCGCGCCCAGGTCCCAGTTGACGGTCAGGCTGGGCGTGAGCAGCTTGTCGATCGACGGTTCGCGCACCTGCTTTTGCGCCTGGTAGTTCGGCAGCTCGATATTGAAGGCCGAGATATCCTTCGCGTCCAGCCGCTGATAGTAGACCGACGGCGTGATCGTCAGCGCGCGCGTCGGCTTCCACTTCAGCGCCAGCCGCACTTCCTGATCGCTGATCTTGTTGATGTCCTTGGCCAGCACGCCGCCATCGGCGTCGACCTGGTTGATAAAGCCGCCCGTATGCTGCGCCTGCACGCCGATGCGCAGCGCCAGTTCGTCGGCGATCAGCGGGATGTTGCCGACCACGTTGGCCGAGTAACTCGGGCTGCCGTTCCTGGTATGCGAGTACTCGGTGTAGGTGCTGAATTCGCGCTCTTTCAAATCCGGCTCGTTGGGCACGAACTTGATGGTGCCGCCCATCGAGCTGGCGCCGTACAGCGTCACCTGCGGGCCGCGCAGCACTTCGACGCGGTCGATGTCGAAGAACCTCGGCTCGACATTACCCATCGTGTAGACGTTGCCGACGGTGACCGGCGTATCGCCCAGATACACGCCGACGGTGGCCGCGCCGGCGGTCGAGCTGATGCCGCGAATCTCGATGTTGGACGTGCCCGGACCGGCGCCGCCGTTGCCGCTGGCGGCGGTGAACGAGATGTTCGGCACCACGCGCGTGAGGTCCGTGATGTCGCGGATGTGCTCCTCCTGCAGCTGCTTGCCGGTGACGGCCGAGATGCTCATCGCCACCTTGGCCGGATCTTCCTTGCGCTTTTGCGCGGTGACGGTGACGACCTCGATCTCGTCCGAGGGGTTGGACTGGGCCTGCTGCGCACCGGCCGGGAAGGCCATCGTCGCCAACGCGGCGGCCACCGCGCCGCAGATTGCTGTTTGAGTGAGTTTCATGCCTGAGGTTCTCCGGTCGGTAAAGGCGCGCCCCAAAAGGATGCATTTTGCTATATTAAACATCTTGCAATATTTAACAAGCAAGAAACTTGCCTAAACCCGTGGCGTTGGAATTCGTCCACAAGTCGCATCGCCCGAGGACTACATCAGCCCAAGCCCAAGATTCGCAGATCCCCTCAGCGCACCAAACAAGGCCGCTTGTTATCGAAGCTCCATCCCGGCACCAGGAACTGCATCGCCACCGCATCGTCACGCGCGCCCAGGCCCATATTCTTGTAGGCCTGATGCGCGTTCTCCAACTCCACCAAATCGAGCTCGATGCCAAGACCCGGCTTGGCCGGCACGTGGATCATGCCGCCTTCTATCTTCAGCGGGTCCCTGGTCAGACGCTGGCCATCCTGCCAGATCCAATGGGTGTCGATCGCGGTCACCTTGCCCGGCGCCGCCGCGCCCACGTGGGTGAACATGGCCAGCGAGATGTCGAAGTGGTTGTTCGAGTGCGAGCCCCACGTCAGGCCGAACATCTCGCACAGCTGCGCTACGCGCACCGAACCTTGCATGGTCCAGAAGTGCGGGTCGGCCAGCGGAATGTCGACCGATTGAAGCTGGATGGAATGGGCCATCTGGCGCCAATCGGTGGCCACCATGTTGGTCGCCGTCGGCAAGCCGGTCGCGCGGCGGAACTCGGCCATGACCTCACGGCCCGAAAAGCCGTTCTCGGCGCCGCACGGGTCCTCGGCGTAGGCCAACACGCCATGCATATCGCGGCATACGCGGATCGCATCCTTGAGCAGCCAGCCACCGTTCGGGTCGAGCGTCACGCGCGCCTCGGGGAAACGTTCGTGCAGGGCCACGATGGCTTCCATCTCCTCGTCGGCCGACAGCACGCCGCCCTTGAGCTTGAAATCATTGAAGCCATACCGCTCGCGCGTGGCCTCGGCCAGGCGCACGATCGATTCCGGCGTCAGCGCCTCCTCGTTGCGCAAGCGGAACCAGGCATCGCCGGCTTCCGGCTCGCCGCGGTAGGCCAGCGGCGTTTTGTTGCGGTCGCCGACATAGAACAGGTAGCCCAGCATCTCGACGGCGGCGCGTTGCTGCCCTTCCCCTAACAGCGCGGCAACCGGCACGTTCATGAACTGGCCGAGCAGGTCAAGCAGTGCCGATTCCATCGCCGTGACGGCGTGAATGGTGGTGCGCAGGTCGAAGGTCTGCTGGCCGCGCCCGCCCGAATCACGATCCGCGAAAGCGGCGCGCATGGCGTTGAGCACGTTGTGGTAGTCGCCCAGCGTTTTGCCGATCACCAGCGGGCGCGCGTCCTCGATGGTCTGGCGAATTTTCTCGCCGCCGGGTACTTCGCCAAGGCCGGTGTTGCCGGCGCTGTCGGTGAGGATGACGATGTTGCGGGTGAACCAAGGGCTGTGCGCGCCGCTGAGGTTGAGCAGCATGCTGTCCCGGCCGGCGACCGGGACCACGCGCATGTCGGTGACGACCGGGGCGTTGGAAACGTTGTGGTTCATAGTAGGCTCTGCTGTGATTGAGTGGTGGTGAATATCGTGGGAAGGCATCCGGCAATGATTGTTTATCTCTTGTTTAGACCGGTTTATTAATCGGTTTATCGACCAGCGAGTTCACCAGCGAAACGCGCTTGATGTCGCCGACGATGAACAGATAGCAAAATACCGCCACGGCCGCGTTGGCGCCGACAAACACCAGGGCGCCGGCGAACGAGCCGGTGTTCTGGACGATGTAGCCGATGACGATGGGGGTGGTGATGCCGGCGGTGTTGCCGAAGGTGTTGAACAGCGCGCCGCTCAGGCCACCGGCCTCCTTGGGCGAGGTGTCCGACACCACTGCCCAGCCCAGCGCGCCAATGCCCTTGCCGAAGAACGCCAGCGACATCATCGCCACCACCAGCGTATCGGTCTGGATATAGTTGCAGGCGATCATGCTCATCGACAGCAGCATGCCCAGCACGATCGGCGCCTTGCGCGACACCGAAAGCGAGTAGCCGGCCTTGCTCAGGCGGTCCGACATCCAGCCGCCGGCGATACCGCCGAGAAAACCTGCGATGGCCGGCAGCGAGGCGACGAAGCCGGCCTTCAGGATCGTCATGTGGCGCTCTTGCACCAGGTACACCGGAAACCAGGTCAGGAAGAAATAGGTGAGCGTGGTGATGCAGTACTGGCCTATATAGACGCCGAGCAGCATACGATTCGACAGCAGTTCCTTGATGCACGCGAAGGTGTGGACCTGGCTCGGCTGCGCGGCCCGACCGGCGGTTTCGAGATCGACCAGCGCGCCGCCCTGCTCGATATATTGCAATTCGCTGGGGCTGATGCCCGGGTGGTCCTTGGGCCCGTAGATCACCTTGAGCCAGATGAACGCCATCACAATGCCCAGCGCGCCCATCACGTAAAACACGCTCTGCCAGCCGTACGTGTGCACCAGCCAGCCCATCAGCGGCGCGAATAGCACGGTGGCGAAATACTGCGCCGAGTTGAAGATGGCGGCGGCCAGACCGCGCTCCTGCGTGGGGAACCAAGAGGACGCGATGCGGCTATTGCCCGGAAACGAAGGCGCCTCGGCGGCGCCGACCAGCAGGCGCAACGCAAACAGCGTGGCGACCGCCGCGCCGCCGGTCACGAAACCGACCATACCGGTGAACAGGGTGAACGTGGACCAGAGAAAGATACTAAAGAAATAGGTAATGCGCGAGCCGAAACGGTCGAGCAGCCAGCCGCCCGGCAGCTGCGCCAGCACATACGACCAGGCGAAGGCGGAGAAGACAAAGCCCATCTGCACCGAGTCCAGCGACAGCGCCTTCTTGAGTTCCGGTCCGGCGATCGAAATGGTCGCGCGGTCGGCGTAATTGATGGTGGTGATCGCAAACAGCATGGCGAGGATCACCCAGCGCTTGCGCGTTTGGGGCTTGACGGCGCCAGGCGCCCGGATTGCTCGTGCGTGTTCCAAGGTGTCTCCTTTATTGTGTTCAGCTCTACAGAGCGGTGGTGTACGGCGCCGATTCTTGTCGATCGGTCGTTAAGATCGCCGAGGCACATCTCCAGTCAATCATATGACTTGATCGATGCATCACCAAACCAAAGAGTGTCGGCAGCAAGTCAACATTTGAATGGTTGGACGGCGAATGCCGGGTAAGCTGCGCGGTGGACCGCGATCAGCGGTCCTGAAAAGTTGGCAGCACTTCCCGCTTGGCTACTTGAAGTACGGGGTTGTCGTTATCGCGCCGGTAGACGCAGACGGTGTGCACCGGTTCGGTCGCCATCTTGCGCATGACGATTCCGTCGAACTTGAGGCGGCCCGCACCTTCGGCGATCAGCGCCGAACCCAGGCCGGCCCGCACCAAGGCGAGCATCGTATGCACTTGGCCGATATGCTCGATGATGTCCGGCACCACGCCGGCCTTGACGAAACGCTCGCTCAACATCTGGTAAAAGGGACGGGCCTCGAAAGGCGAATACATCACGAACGGCTTGCCGTGCAGGCTCTTGAGCGTAGGCTCGAGCGGCCAGTCGTCGGCCTCGCTCTCGTGGATGGCCAGCATCAGTCCCTCGGTAATGAGCGGCATGGTTTCGAGCTCGCTGTTGACGATGTGCGGCCGCATCAGGCCGATATCGAGCTCGCCCGCGTTGAGCGCCTCCACCTGCAGCGTGCTGACCAGTTCTTTCAACGTCAGCGAAACGCCCGGACAACGTTCGCGCAGTCGTCTTACCACCTCGGGCAGCAGGCTGTAGCCGGAAGCGGACGTGAAGCCGATGGCAAGGCTGCCATGCTCGCCCTTGGCCGCGCGTCGCGCCGCGAACGCCGCTTCCTCGGCCAGGCGCAGGATACGCGTAGCGTTCGGCAGGAAACTTCGTCCTGCGGCGGTCAGGCTCACGGCGCGGCTGTTGCGCTCTAACAGCTGCGCGCCCACGGCATGCTCAAGCAGCCTGATTTGCCGGCTGAGCGGCGGTTGGGTCATGTTCAGCCGTTCCGCAGCGCGCGTGAAGTGCAACTCTTCGGCGACCGCGATGAAGCAGCGAAGCTGACTGATTTCAAACATATCCCATCCCCGGCACGACTCGACTCGGATCGAATCGAATCGGCCATTTTGATAGCGGAATCCGATAAGCGCAACCAGCCGTCCTGAAACGTGCGCCAGCAATGGATGAACAGCGGCAGATTTAGGCCAAATTGCGCCTAATCGCGCCGCGCGCGGCAGCCACGTCGGCACTGCCATTTAATGCAACTGTATTGCATTAATGTCCCGGCCGGTCTACTATTGCGAACTACTGGCATTTACTTGGTCGCACGCGACCAAGCCCCTCATGAACCCATCAATGTCATCCAACCCCATGCCATTCCGATCCGTGCCACCGCGCTCCATGTCCTCCCGTCCCATGCCGTCCCGCCCTTCCCTGCCCGCCCCGTCGCCCGCGAGCCTCCTGTTCCGCGCCGCGTTCATCACGCTGGCGCTGGGCGGCGACGCCATGGCCGGCGAGGACGTCGCCGAGACGGCGGCGTCGCCGATCGTGGAAGTCAAAGGCAGCAAGGTCGAGGACGACCGCATCTCCCCCGGTGGCGGCGCCAGGTCGCTGCCCGGCACCGTCACCACCATCACGGCCGACGACATCGCCACGCTCAGCGTCGGGCGCGACATCTCCAACATCTTCCAGCGCGTGCCCGGCGTGGTCGCCAACAACATCGACCAGGGCGACACCGGCAACGGCTTCCGCATGCGCGGCTTCGCCACCCAGGGCACGCATGGCGCCGACACCGCCATCTACATCGACGGCGTGCCGCAAAATATCCCGTCGAGCCAGGGCGGCGCCGGCCACGGTCCGGCCTTCCTCGAATGGATGACCGCCGACATGATCGACAGCATCGACGTCATCAAGGGGCCGGTGTCGGCGCTGTACGGCGACCAGAACCGGGCCGGCGCGATCGCCATCAGTACCCGCGAAGGTGGCGCCGCCACGCCGTCGAGCGCCGCGCTCACGCTGGCCAGCTACGGCGGACGCCGCGCCTCGCTGACGCTGTCGACCGAGCACGGCGCGATCCGCTCGCTGCTGGTGGCCGACCGCCACCGGATGGACGGCTTCCGCCGCGACGCCGGCAACGACCGCTCTAATCTGTTCTGGAAGCTGTCGACCACCATCGGCGACGGCGTCTACAGCCTGCGCGCCAGCTACTACCATTCCGAGTATGCCGGCGCCGGCTACCTGTCGCTGCCGGCGATGGAGGCCGGACTCGATCCGCGCTCCACGCAATTCGGCCTGCCAGGCTTCGGCGAGGCCCACCGCAAAAGCGTGGTGTTCAGCCGCCGCGCCGTCGGCGACGCCGGATGGTTCGCCACCGCCTACGCCGAGGATTTCGAACGCAGCCGCGCCATCACCACCAGCACCACGCAGCACACGTACGGCTACGACGACCGGCACATCTACGGCGCGCGCGCCGGCAACACCTGGACCTTCGGTGACACGGCGCTGCTGACGGCCGGCGCCGAGACGCGCATCGACCGTGGCGACGCGCTGCGCCAGCAGTACCAGAACCGCCGGCCGACCGCCAACTACGTCAACAACCAGAACCTCGATCTGGTGACGTACGGCGCCTTCGCCCAGGGCCAGTACCGCGTGGCGCCGGCGCTGAAGCTGCACGCGGGCGCGCGCTACGACCGCTTCGACTATGAGCTGGTCAACCGCAAACTGCCGGCCGCCTCCACCGGTTACACCGGCTCGGCGTTCACGCCCAAGTACGGCGCGATCTGGAGCGCGCTGCCCGAGCTGGAGGTGTTCGCCAACGTGGCGCAGGGCTTCCGCTCGCCCGCCGCCGAGCAGATCAGCTCCAGCGGCAGCCTCGGTCGGTTGGGCGCGGCCGGTGGCCGCATCAACACCGGCATCGATCCGAGCAAGGTGCGCTCGCACGATCTGGGCATCAACGCCAGCCCGGCGGCCGGGTGGACCGTGGCCGCCGCCGTGTACCACATCACCAACGAGGACGAGATCGTCAACACGGCGCCGGACGTCTTCGTATCTTCGGGCCAGACCACGCGCCGTGGCGCGGAACTGGACCTGCGCTACCAGCCGCACCGCGCCTTCAACGCTTACCTGAGCTACGGCCGCATCCTGCGCGCGCGCCTGGACAATCCGGCGCCTGGCGCCGGCGCGCTGCTGTCGGTGCCGGCGCACACGTGGAAAACCGGCGCCCAATACCGCAGCGCGATGGGTCCCGGCCAGCTGACGTTGAACGGCGACGTCTACGTCACCGCCGGCAACCCGTACTACATGGGCGCGCCGCTGGCACGGCGCGACATGCCGACCTTCGTGCGCTACAACGTCAAGGCCAGCTACGATTACGGCAAAGTGCAGGCGTCGCTGGCCGCGACGTTCCAGCCGCATCGATTCGCCAGCGACATCGCCTACGGCACGGCGACCGGGCTGCTGGTGTCCCCGGTGCCCAAGACGCAGCTGGAAGCGGCGCTGCGCTACTTCTTTTGACGGCGCGCGTGCGCATGCCGGCGGCCAGAGCGGATGTCAAAGCACCGCGCAAGACGCAACGGATGGACAAGGTGAGCGGCTGGGCCGACGCCGCCGGCGTCGTGACGTCGGCACTGTGCCTGCTCCACTGCCTGGCGATGCCGCTGCTGCTGGCCGCGCTGCCGGCCTTGGGCTGGGCCGGCGACGACCGCCTGCACGCGGCGCTGGTCGGCGTGGCGCTGCTGGCGGCGCTGGTGTCGCTGGGGCCGGGATACGTCAAGCACCGGCGCGCGGCGGTGCCGCTCATTGGCGGCGCCGGCTTGGCCTGTCTGGGGGCGGCGGTGTTCTTGGTCGGCCCGCGCTACGGCGAGGCGGGTGAAACGGCGCTCACCGTCGCCGGCGCCGTGCTGCTGTGCATCGCCCATCTGCGCAACCGCGCCTGCTGCCACCGCTGTGAGACGGCGCCGCCGCACCGGCGCGAGCCGCAGCTAAAAGAATCGCGCACCAACGCGTATCCGATGATGACGGAGCGCGAGTAAAGTCTCAGTCTCTATTGAGGCGACAGCGAACGTCAGGCCGCGTCAATCCAGGAAGTCCGAGTATTCGCGCTGCGCGTAGCCTTGCAGCTTTTTCCATGGCGCCTCGGCGGCGCCGGCGTGCGGCGTCACGTCGACGCGGCGGTAGAAAGTGCCGGCCTTGTCGCCGCTTTCGATCGTCAGCGGAATCTGGCGCTGCTCGTCCCACAGCACACGCTGGAACACGCCGCCCTCCTCCCGCTCGCGCCAGCGCGCGCCCGGCACGGTGGTGACGCGCGTCGTCACCGGCATGGCGTTCAGCACCTTCGGATCGAGCAGATAAAAGGCACGGTCCCACGAACCGTCGAAATTGACGTTCTCAAATTCGGACGGTGGAATCGCCACCACCGCGCGTTCCTTGGCGTCGACGTATTCCACGCGCGGCGTCTTGCCGGCCAACGTCACGTGGCGCGGCAGCACGATGTGGTTGAAACCGTGATGATGTCCTTCCTGCGGCGCGGCGTGCGCCGGCAGCACGCGCGCGCTCCAGACGTGGCCCGGACGGCGCAGCATCTTTTCCTCATAGCGCGATTCGCGCGTCACGCCGTCGGGCGTGACCACCTTGCTGTAATAGGCGACGGTGAGGTCAAGGTCGGGCGCGGGAGGGGTTGCAGGCGTGGCGGCGTGTGTAGCACCAGCCGCGCAGACGGCGGCCAGCAGCGCGGAGAAACGATAAATCTTCATAGCGGTCGATCAAAAAAGCGCCGGCGATGGACACCGGCGCGGGTGCGCACAACTGCAGGCGATCGCCTGCAATTATGCGCGGTTACAAATTACAGGCCGAAGGCCGACTTGAGCAGGCCGAACACCTTGGTGTTGTCCAGCGTGCCCTTGAACGGCTTGGCGCCGGCGCCGGTGGCGAACAGCTTGACGTCGCCGCCGCCGTGGGTTTCACTCGACAGGCGCACGCCGGTTTCCTGCAAATAATTATCGGCAAGGACGGCGGTGCTATCGAGATTGCCGCGCGTGTTAGGACGGTTCGGGCCGTTACCGAATACCAGCGTCGTGTAGGTCTTGCCGTCGGCATCCTTGGCCGGCTGGCCGTCGCGGTAGCCGCGATTGATGTCGAGGATCGGGTTGCCGCGCTTGCCATAGCCGTTGAACGCCAGCGTGTGGTCATGATCGGCGGTGACGACGATCAGCGTATTGGCCAAAGTCGGATCGGTCAGCTTCGCCTTGGCCAGCGCCGCCTTGATGGCGTCGTCGAAGGCGATGGTGTCGGTCAGCGCGCGCTTGGCGTTGGTGCCGTGCAGCGCGTGGTCGATGCGTCCGCCCTCGACCATCAGAAAGTAGCCGTTGCTGTTCTGCGCCAGCAGGTCCATCGCCTTGACCGTCATCTCGGCCAGGCTCGGCTGCGTGGCGCCCTCGCCCAGCGGCGGCGTGGCGGTGCGGTCGAGTTCATATTCCAGATGGCTCTTGGTGCTGTACAGGCCGATGAACTTCTTGCCGGTGGCGGCGTTCATCTCGGCCTTGTTGGCGGCCACGGCGTAGCCGTTCGCTTGCAGCTCGGCCAGCAGGTTGCGCCCGTCGGCGCGGCCGGTGGTGTTGCTCGCGCCGTAAGGCGTGAAGTGGTTGCGGCCGCCGCCCATCAGCACATCGACGCCGTCGCCCAGCGCGCTGTTGAAGCCGGCGCCACCCGGCACCAGCTGGGCCGCGATATGGTACTGCGCGTTGCGGTTGCAGATGTGCGAATAGGTCGCTGCCGGGGTCGCGTGCGTCAGCTCGGTGGTGGTGATGGCGCCGACCGCCTTGCCCTTGGCCTTGGCCAGTTCCAGGATCGTCACGGCCGGCGTGCCGTTGCCGGCGGCGGCGCAATTGTTCACGCCCAGGTTGCCGTTGGCGTCGCGGCCCGGGTTGGTGGCGACCGTTTCGGCCGACATCGAGATGACCTCGTTGTTCATCTTCACGCCGGTCATGTAGGCGGCCATCGACGGCGCGCTGTCGGTGGTCTGGGCGTCGGCGGAGAACGTCTTGATGCGTGCGGTACGCTCCAGCGTGTCCATGGTGAGGGCGCCATCCTCGCCGTATTTGTAAATGCGCGCGGCGGTGACGGTGGTCGGCCCCATGCCGTCGCCGAGGAAGAAGATGATGTTCTTGGCTTCGCCGGCGGCGTGGGCAGGGAGCGTGCACGTCAAGCCGCTCGCCAGGGTCAGGCCCAGGGCGGCTACGAGTTTGGTGGGTTTCATGAGTTGGTATCCGTTCATTATGCTGGTGGTGCCTTAGAGGCCGGCGGCGGCCTTGACCAAGCTGAAGACCTTGGTGTTGTCGATGGTGCCGGTGAAGGTCTCGGCGCCTTTGCCGGTGGCGGCCAGGAACACGTCGGTACCGCCGTGGGTCTCGCCGCCGGCGGCCATGCGCACCACGGCTTCCTGATGGTAGGTGTTGCTGCCGGTGACGCTCTCGTCCAGGCTGGCCATGCTGGCGCGGCTACCCTGCGTGCGGTTCTCGCCGTTGCCGAAGCCGATGATCGAATACGGCGCGCCGTCCAGATCCTTGTCGACGGCGCCGGTGACGTAGTTCTTCACCACGCCCAGCACGCCCGCGTTGGCGGCGGTGGTCTTGCCGGTGCGCTTGGCGTAGCCGTTCAGCACCAGGGTGTGGTCATGGTCGGCGGTGACCACGACCAA
>DASVTJ010000557.1:0-3232 GCA_036387635.1 Duganella sp. | reverse complement strand
TACTGGCGCGCGGGATTGAACAACACCAGCGTGACGGCGCCGCTGCGCCGTAGCAGCGGCAGCGCGTCGGTGAGGGCGCGGGTGGCCGCGCGGCTGCCGTCCCACGCCACCAGCGCGTGGCGGTCGATGCGCTCGAATTGGCCGGCGTACGGCACCACCAGCACCGGCCGCCCGCCTTGCAGCGCGGCGTATTCCGGCAGGTCGAACGTGGCGACGGTGTCGGGATCGCTCGGGTTGTCCTGGCCGACCACCACCAGATCGGCGTAGCGGGCCTGTAGCACGATGCTGACCTGCGCCGTGTCGTCGCTGAGGCGGCGCTCGATGGCCTCGGCGCCGACGCCGCGCGCCAACTGCTCGAAGCTGTCGAGCGCCAGGCCCGCCCTGGCCCTGCAGGCATCGAGCTCGCCTTGCGGGATCGGCGCGGCCATCATCTGATTGGCGCCATACAGCTCCGGCATGAAGCCGCTGACGGCGGCGCCGATCAGATGCCCTTGTTCGTCGGCGGCCAGGCGCGCGGCCAGTGCGATGCGGGCACTGGTCCGGGTGGATTGGTCCACGTGGACCAGAATGGTTTTGTAAGTCATTTTGCCTCCTATGAAGAAATGGCGATCGCCCGCAGCGCGGCAGCGTCGAGCAATTCGATGCGACGGTTTTGAACGTCCAGCAGGCCGGCCGCGCGAAACTGCGTCAGCTGCCGGCTCACGCTTTCCAGCGCCAGGCCGAGATGGGATGCGATGTCGTCGCGTGACATGCGCAGTTCGAACGATGACGCCGGCGGCGCCGGCGCGTGGTGGCTGGCTGCCAGGTCCAGCAGGAAGGCGGCCAGGCGTTGCGGCGCCCGGGCGTTGCCGAGCAACAGCGTGCTGGTTTGCTGGCGCGCCAGCTCGTTGCCGAACAGCGCGTGGAAGCGTTGCAGCAGGGCGCCGCGCTGCTGTAGCAGGCTGCTCAGCATCGGATACGAGATCGCGCACACGGTGCTGTCGCACAGCGCGACGGCGTCGCAGCAGTATTCGCGCGACGACAGGGCTTCGAGCCCGAGCAGTTGCCCCGGCAGATGGAAACCGACCACCTGCGGCCGGCCGTCGGGCATCGGCCGCTCCGTCTTGACCTGGCCGCCGCGCACGATAAACAGATGGTCGAGCGGCGCGCCGCATTGGTAAAGCCGTTCGTGTCGCCTTAGTTGCTGGCGCCGCGCCACCGTGTGTTCAAAGCTGGCCAGGTCCGCCGCGTCCAGCCCGGCGGGCAGGCAATGCGGGCGCGTGAGGCACTCGCGGCAGGTGGAGGGCAGGCAAGCGGCGGGCGCGGTGAAGCGGGGTACGGCGGAGATGGACGGCGACATGTGTGGGACCTGTGGCAAAGTGTGGATAGCCTAGCAAGTCTTAAGTAAATAAAAATTGATCTGCATCAAATTCCCACGGGTCGCGCCGAAAAGGCGCCGCTTTAGATCATGCGCCGCACCAGCAGATCGCGAATCTCGCTGATGGCCGCCGCCGGATTGAGGCCCTTCGGACAGACGTCGGCGCAGTTCATGATGGTGCGGCAGCGGAACAGCCGGTAGGCGTCGTCGAGGTCGTCGAGCCGTTGCGACGGCGTGGTGTCGCGCGTGTCGGCGATGAAGCGGTACGCCTGCAGCAATCCGGCCGGGCCGACGAAGCGGTCGGGATTCCACCAGAACGTCGGGCAGGCGGTGCTGCAGCAGGCGCACAGGATGCATTCGTACAGGCCGTTGAGCTTGTCGCGGTCCTCGGGCGACTGCAGGCGTTCGCGCTCGGGAGGCGTTTCGTCGTTGACCAGGTAGGGCTTGATCGAGTGGTATTGCTTCCAGAACTCGCTGAGATCGACGATCAGGTCGCGCACCACCGGCACGCCCGGCAGCGGACGCAGCACGATCGGCTGCTGCAACTCCTTGACGGTGGTGACGCAGGCCAGGCGGTTCTTGCCGTTGATATTCATCCCGTCCGAGCCGCACACGCCTTCGCGGCACGAGCGCCGGTAAGAAATGCTGTCGTCGATCTCGTTTTTCATGTTGGTGAGCAGGTCGAGCACCATGTGGCCCTGATAGCCGGCCGGCACGGTGTAGTCCTGCATGCGCGGCGGCTCGCCGGTTTCGGGATCGTAGCGGTAGATCTTCACGCGCACCGCGTCGTTTTGTGCCATATCTTTCTCCTTGAGAAGGTATCTGGAGTGATATTGTGCTGCACGCGCTCGGCGGTGATGTAGGAGCCGCTCTCGCGGGACGGTAGGAAGCCGGCTGACGACTTGCTGAGGCCGGCACTTCGAAGGACCGTTGCTTTCCCCGTGGATTTATCCCGGCTCGCCGCTATCGAGATTGAGCTTGATCCGCTTCAACAGCGACAGTAGTTGCGCGCATTCATCCGCGCTCATGCCGGCCATCGCCTGCCCGGACACCTCCGCGCCCATCGCCTCCAAACTGCGGATGACGGTGAATCCCTTTTCGGTCAGCTTCAGCCGGGCGCTGCGGCGATCGGTCTCGTCGACCTGCGCGTCGAGCAGTTTTTTGTCGCGCAATCCGCGCAACAGCCGCGCCAGTTGCGCCTTGTCGCGGCCCGAGTGGGCCGCCAGCTCGCTCTGGCTGGCGCCGGGGTGGCGGGCGAAAAATCCCAACGCCTTGTATTCCATGTGCGTGAGCTCGTAGTCGACCCCGCGCAGGCCGCGCAACTGCATCGACCGGTACATATGCATGACCGTGTGGATCGCATCAAAAACGGCCTCGGCCGAGCGCTCGTCAAATTGATTGACAAGGTTAACTTGTTTCTGCAGAATAGGGGACATTGTCAACTAAAGGTGATCTCTATGAATGATAAACGAGTCCAGCGTGTGCGTCATGAACTCAAGCGGCGCGAAGTGATGGTCAGCGCGGTCAGCGAGCTGGCGCCGAATTTCGTTAGCGTAACATTCAAAGGCGAGAGCCTGCACGATTTCGTCTCTTTGTCGTATGACGATCACGTTAAATTCATCCTGCACGACGCCGATGGCGAGCCGGTGATGCGCGACTACACCCCGCGCCGCTACGATCACGCGGCGGGCGAGTTGACGCTGGAATTCGCGCTGCACGCGGAGGGCGCGATGTCCGATTGGGCGCGCCAGGCGGCGATCGGCCAGCAGGTCGTTATCGGCGGTCCGCGCGGTTCGATGATCATCCCCACCGATTACCAGTGGCAGATCCTGGCCGGCGACGCCACCGCCTTGCCGGCGATCCGCCGTCGTCTGG
>DASVTJ010000556.1:0-7586 GCA_036387635.1 Duganella sp. | reverse complement strand
CAGGTTGGCGCGGGCGGCGTAGACGGCGGCGCTGTAGCCGGCGGGGCCGGAGCCAAGGATCAGTACGCGGGCGTGTTTAGCAGTGGTCATGGAAGGCTTCTTAATGATGTTGGATTAATCCGAATTTGGGGGCGTTTACAGTGACGGCAAGGGCGGCGCCAGAGCATCGCTGCCGGCGGTCGTCTTTGCGTTCACAAAGGCAATACAAGATTATAGTGCAAGCAGGCGACAAGCATGAATCGTCGGGCCGGTTGACCCGTTGTTGACGTAAAATACGGTATATGAATATTTCCCCGTCGCTAACGTTGCAACACCTTAATACCTATGAGCAGTAAAAAAGTTCAGGAACGTGCGCCAAAAGCCGCAGCTTCCGCTTCCTCCGGCTACACCCGCACCCCGACCGAGCGCCAACCACTGCCAAACCGGCTGGTGCGGCTGCTGTCGGAGGCGCGCTGGCTGGCGCTGGCCGTGCTGGGCCTGTACTTCGTGATGATACTGGCCAGCTACAACAAAATGGACCCGGGCTGGTCGCACGAAACGCTGGTGCCGAAGGTGACCAATATGGGCGGCCGCGCCGGCGCCTGGCTGTCGGACCTGTTGCTGTATATCTTCGGCATCTCGGCGTGGTGGTGGGCGTTCTGCCTGCTGCGGCTGGTCTGGAACGGTTACCGCAAGTTGACGCAAAATCACGTCGTGTCCAAGGACGCCGATCCCGAGCACGCGCAAGAGGGCTTGATACGTGGTATCGGCTTCGTGCTGCTGTTTGCCGGCAGTGTCGGGCTGGAATACCTGCGCATGTACTCGATCCATGCCGAACTGCCGCGCGCGCCGGGTGGCGTGCTGGGCGAGCTGATCGGTCACTCGTCGCACGTGGCGTTCGGCTTCACCGGCGCCACCTTGTTGCTGCTGTTGTTGTTCGGCCTGGGCTTCAGCCTGTTCTTCCACGTCTCGTGGCTGGCGGTGGCCGAGCGCATCGGCTTGGCCGTCGAAACGGGCATCGACTGGTTTATCCAGCGTTACCAGTACCGCGAAGACCGCCGCCAGGGCGAGGTCGCCGCCGTCAAGCGCGAGGAAGTGGTGGTCACCGAGCGCGCCAAGCACGTCGAGAAACACGTGGATAAACAAACCGAAAAGTACATGGCGGCGTCGCCGGTCAAGATCGAGCCGCAAGTGGTGGCCGTGGTCAAGTCCGAGCGTGTCGAGAAGGAGCGCCAGGCCGTGCTGTTCCAGAACCTGAGCGGCGACAGCCAACTGCCGCCGTTGGCGCTGCTGGACGAGGCCGCCGAGGTACAGGAAACCGTGCCGATCGAGACCTTGGAGTTCACCAGCCGCCTGATCGAGAAAAAGCTGTCGGACTTCGGCGTCGAAGCCAAGGTGGTGGCGGCGTTTCCTGGTCCGGTTGTCACGCGTTACGAGATCGAGCCGGCCACCGGCGTCAAGGGCAGCCAGATCGTCGGCCTGGCGCGCGACCTGGCGCGTTCGTTGTCGCTGACGTCGATCCGCGTGGTCGAAACCATCCCTGGCAAAAATTACATGGCGCTGGAACTGCCGAACGCCAAGCGCCAGATCGTGCGCCTGAGCGAGATCGTCGGTTCCAAGGTCTACAACGACAATCCGTCGCCGCTGACCGTGGCGCTGGGCAAGGACATCGCCGGCAAGGCCGTGGTGGCCGACCTGGCCAAGATGCCGCACTTGCTGGTGGCCGGTACCACCGGCTCCGGTAAATCGGTCGGCATCAACGCCACCATCCTGTCGCTGCTGTACAAGTCCGATCCGGCCGACGTGCGCATGATCCTGATCGATCCGAAGATGCTGGAGATGTCGGTGTACGAAGGCATTCCGCACTTGCTGGCGCCGGTCGTGACCGACATGCGCCAGGCCGGCCACGCGCTGAACTGGGCCGTGAACGAGATGGAACGCCGCTACAAGCTGATGTCCAAGCTGGGCGTGCGTAACCTGGCCGGCTACAACGCCAAGATCGCCGAAGCCAAGAAGCGCGAAGAACACATTCCGAATCCGTTCAGCCTCACGCCCGACTCGCCGGAGCCGCTGGAGAAATTGCCGACCATCGTCATCATCATCGACGAGCTGGCCGACCTGATGATGGTCGTCGGCAAAAAGGTCGAGGAATTGATCGCCCGTATCGCGCAAAAAGCGCGCGCCGCCGGTTTGCACTTGATTCTGGCGACGCAGCGTCCATCTGTGGATGTGATTACCGGCCTGATCAAGGCGAACATCCCGACCCGTATCGCGTTCCAGGTATCGTCGAAGATCGACTCGCGCACCATCCTGGACCAGATGGGCGCCGAGGCGCTGCTGGGCATGGGCGACATGCTGTACATGCCGCCGGGCACGGGCTTGCCGGTGCGGGTGCACGGCGCGTTCGTGTCAGATGAGGAAGTGCACCGCGTGGTCGCGCATTTGAAGACCACCGGCGAGCCGAACTACATCGACGGCATCCTCGAAGGCGGCACCTTGGAAGGCGAGGGCGGTGCCGAAGGCGCGGCCCCTGGCGAAGGCGGCGGCGAGGCCGATCCGATGTACGATCAGGCGGTGCAGGTGGTGTTGAAAAACCGCCGCGCGTCGATTTCGCTGGTGCAGCGCCATTTGCGCATCGGCTACAACCGCGCCGCGCGTTTGCTGGAACAAATGGAAAACAGTGGCGTCGTGTCGTCGATGCAATCGAACGGCAATCGCGAGATCCTGGTGCCGGTCGCCAGCGCCAGCGCAGAACCACAATAAAGGAAGCCACATCGTATGAGGTATGCAAAGAGTTTAGCTGTCCTGACCGCCGGATTGTTGTTTGCCAGCGTAGCCGGCGCCACCGCGCTGGACCAGTTCAAGTCGTTTGTCGCGTCGACCAAGGCGGCCAAGGGCGAGTTCACCCAGCGCCAGGTCAAGAACACAAACGGCGAGGCCGCCAAGAAGCCGCAGCAGTCGAGCGGCACCTTCCTGTTCGCCCGTCCGGGCAAGTTCATCTGGACGTATGTAAAACCTTACGACCAGGTGCTGCAGGCCGACGGCGACAAGCTCTACATTTTCGATAAGGACTTGAACCAGGTTACCGTCAAGCCGCTGGGCGACGCGCTCGGTTCGTCGCCGGCGGCGATCCTGTTCGGCAGCAACGATCTGGAAAAGAATTTCACCTTGTCCGAGGCGGGCGCCAAGGATGGCATGGAATGGCTCAAGGCCGTGCCGAAAGCCAAGGACACTAGCTTCGAGCAGATCACCATCGGCCTGCGCGACGGTCTGCCGCAAGCGATGGAGTTGAAGGATTCGTTCGGCCAGACTTCGGTGCTGACGTTCAGCAAATTCGAAAAAAATCCAGCACTGACTGCGACGAGTTTTAAATTCGTCATGCCGAAGGGCGCGGACGTGTTCAATAATTAAAGACTTAAGCAGTCGCACCAGGGCCATGTCCTTGACGCCGCAGCTGCGACGCTGCGGCGTTTTTCACTTCTGAGACACTATGGCTGACCTATTTGCAACAGAACCGCGCCAGCCGCTTGCCGAGGCACTGCGGCCCAAGACGCTCGACGACGTCATCGGCCAGCACCATCTGCTGGGGCCGGGCAAGCCGCTGCGCCTGGCGTTCGAGTCCGGCCAGCCGCATTCGATGATTTTGTGGGGCCCGCCCGGCGTGGGCAAGACCACCTTGGCGCGGTTGACCGCCAACGCCTTCGATTGCGAGTTCATCGCGCTGTCGGCGGTGTTTTCGGGCGTCAAGGATATCCGCGCCGCGATGGAGCAGGCGCAGCAGAACCTGACGATGGGTAAGCACACCATCCTGTTCGTCGACGAGATCCACCGCTTCAACAAATCGCAGCAGGACGCGTTGTTGCCGTACGCGGAATCCGGGCTGGTCACGTTGATCGGCGCGACCACCGAAAACCCGTCGTTCGAAGTGAACTCGGCGTTGTTGTCGCGCGCGCAGGTCTATGTGCTGCAATCGTTCAACGACGAAGAGCTGAAGCAATTGGTCGCCAAGGCGCGTGCCAAGGTGCTGGCGCATCTGGAGTTCGACGACGCCGCCCTCGATACACTGATCGGTTATGCCGACGGCGACGGGCGCCGCCTGCTCAACCTGCTTGAGCAGACCAGCACGGCTGCCAACGCGGCCAAGACCAACAAGATCACCAGCGAATTCATCCAGAACGCGCTGACGTTGAACGCGCGCCGCTTCGACAAGGGCGGCGACAATTTCTACGACCAGATCTCGGCGCTGCACAAGTCGGTGCGCGGCTCGAACCCGGACGCGGCGCTGTACTGGCTGTGCCGCATGCTCGACGGCGGCGCCGACGCCAAATACCTGTCGCGCCGCATCGTGCGCATGGCGTGGGAAGACATCGGCTTGGCCGACCCGCGCGCGATCCAGTTGGCCAACGACGCCGCCGCCACGTTCGAGCGGCTCGGTTCGCCAGAAGGCGAGCTGGCCTTGGGGCAGGCGGTGATCTACCTGGCCATCGCCGCCAAGAGCAACGCCGGCTACAACGCCTTCAACCAAGCGATGGCGTTCGTCAAAAAGGACAAGTCGCGCGAAGTGCCGGTGCACCTGCGCAACGCGCCGACCAAGCTGATGAAGGAGCTCGGCTACGGCCACGAATACCGCTACGCGCACGACGAGCCGCACGCCTACGCCGCCGGTGAGACGTACTTCCCCGACGATATGCGCGAGCCGGGCTGGTACCAGCCGGTGCCGCGCGGCATGGAAAGCAAGATCGCCGACAAGATGGCGTTCCTGCGCAAGCTCGACGAGGATGCAGGTAAAAGCTGAGGCGGCGCTGATAGGTGTGGTATAACAGGCAATATTTCAGCAAAAAGGAAGCAGCATGGAGCAAGTGGTGATCGTCGACGATATCGATGTGTACATTGAAGGCGGCGTGGAAGGCTCCGAGACCATCGTGATGATCCATGGCTGGCCGGACACGCACCGCCTGTGGGACGCGCAGGTCGAGGAATTGAAGAGCCAGTATCGCTGCGTGCGCTTCACGTTGCCGGGCTTCGACATCGGCAAGCCGCGCCGCGCGTATTCGCTCGACGCGATGATGCGCACCCTGTTGCACATCGTCGCCGCCGTCAACCAGAAGCAGAAGGTGGTCCTGATGCTGCACGACTGGGGCTGCGTGTTCGGCTACGAGTTCTACATGCGCAACAAGGGGCTGGTGTCGGCGATTGTCGGCGTCGATATCGGCGACGCCAATTCGCAGGCGACCGACCGTTCGCGCTCGTTCACGCAGAAGATGATGGTCAGCGGCTACCAAAGCATTCTGGCGCTGGCCTGGACCATCGGCGGACCGATCGGCAACATGATCACCAAAGGCATGGTCAACGCGATGAAGGCGCCGGCGCCGAAAGAGCACATCAGCTCCGCGATGAACTACCCGTATTACATCTTGACCGCAGGCGCCGCCGGTTCGTACCGGGCGCTGGTGCCGTTCTTCCCGAAGGTGCCGATGCTATTCATTTACGGCACGCGCAAGCCGTTCATGTTCCACTCGACGCAGTGGCGAGACAAGCTGGCGGCGAGGGAGGGATGCAAGGTGGTGGCGTTCAGCACGGACCATTGGCCGATGGTGCGCGACCCGCAACGCTTCAACGAAGTGGTGCTGGAGTGGCTGGAAAAGCCGGCTGAAAAAGAAGAGGCCGCCGGCGAGGACGCGGCGGCCTGAAGTGCATTAACGCAGTGCGACGGGCTGATTAACGCAGTTTGATTGGCTTGTAGTACGGTGCGAACGGCGGCGCTGGCAACTGCGCACCGGCGTAGGCCTGGCGGAAGCATTCGGCTTTGCGGCCTTCGACATCGGTGGCGGTCTTGACGACTTTGCCGGAAGCATCCAAGGTCAGTACGATCACAACCGGATACTTGGACAGGTCGTGGCAGTTGCCTTTCTCGTCCAGTTTCTTCGCATTGTTATAGTTGAGCGAGATTTCCTCGTACTTGGTCGCCTTGTCGTTCGGGAACTGCTTGTTGAACTTGTCCATTTCGCTGGCGAAGCCAGGATTGGCGACTGGCGGCGTTTCGTTGGCTGGCGGACCGCCACCCATCGTCGAGCAACCGGCGGCCATGACCATCAACGCGCTCAGGGCGCCCATCTTCAGATATTGGTTGTTCAAATTACTCTCCTCGGGCTGTATTGTTGACGCATTGTACATATTTCGAGGCGATGTGTGCACACTTATGTGTGCGCACCATTCGTTGCGGTAGTGAAACCCTACAGATGCAAGCCGGAAAGTACCGCAGCCATCCGATATTGCAGGCCGCGCCAGCCGTGCGGCGTGTCGGTTTCCATCGGCAGGCGAACGCGCACCGCGCCGGCGCCGGCCGCTTCGATCAGCATCAAGCCGTCGTTGGGCGCCTCGAACGATTGTCCCCGGCGCAGCATGAAATCGGTGGGCTCACCGTAGGCGGTGATCCAGGCCGTGCCCTCCAGGCATTCGATGTGGCGCCCGGCCGCGTGGACGATACGAAGCGGATGATCTTGCGTCAGGCGATATTCGGCCAAGCCTTGGCTTACGGTGAGCAATTGCGGTTTCATGGTGTGCCCCAGCGGTGGTGAATCGAGCAACCAGAATAGCCAGCGTCGCCAAACCGTAACAGATGCAGCAAATCGAAATTGTTACCATCACAGACGCGGTTTGGCTAAACTGTTATGGTCGAAATGATTGCTCGCTGTATCTGTCGCCGCCGGGTGGGGCTGAGCCACAATATCCCAATGCACATCAATTTATACGAGCAGCTCGCTAACGAGCTGGGCGGACTGGTCGCCAGCCGCGTGTTCGCGCCGGGCGACCGGTTGCCGTCGATCCGCCATCTGGCGCAGCAAAAGCGCTTGTCGGTCAGCACCGTCATGCAGGCGCTGCGGCTGATGGAGGATCGCGGCCTGATCGAGGCCAGGCCGCAGGCCGGGTATTACGTGCGCCACCGCGCCCGCGCCATGGTGGCCATGCCCGCCGTCGCGCAATTGCAGGAGCCGGCCTACGTCGGCATCAACAACCTGCTGATGCGCGTGCTGAAGGCCAACGAGGACCCGGACATCGTGCAGTTGGGTTCGGCCTGGCCGCTCGACGAGCTGTTGCCGATGAAACGCATGCAAAAGCTGGTGGCGGCCGTCGCCAAGCGCGACTCCGCGATGCTGAGCACGGTCAGCTGCTATGAAACCAACCATCCCGAGTTCGCGCGGCAGATTTTGCGGCGCGCGCTGGACTGGGGCCGCCTCGACCCGGCCGAGATCGTCGTCACCGCGTCCTGCACCGAAGCGATCAGCCTGTGCCTGCGCGCCGTCGCCAAGGCCGGCGACACCATCGCGATCGAATCGGCCAGCTATTTCGTGCTGTTGCAGTTGATCGAATCGCTGGGCATGAAAGCGCTGGAAATCCCCACCCATCCCAAGACCGGGCCGTCGATCGACGCGCTGGAACTGGCGCTGAACGCGGGGCTGGTGCAGGCCGTGATGTTCCTGCCGAACGCCAACAATCCGCTTGGCTGCCTCATGCCGGAGGCGAACAAGAAGCGCCTGGCGGGGTTGCTGTCGCAGCATAACGTGCCGATGATCGAGGACGATATCTATGGCGACCTGTGCTTCACG
>DASVTJ010000555.1:0-6981 GCA_036387635.1 Duganella sp. | reverse complement strand
AAGGCGTAACCGGCACCTTCGGACGTCATAACCCTGACATATTTGGCCGTTACACTCACCCGCTGCCCTTGGCGCGCCGGGGATTCGGCGGTTCGACCAGTTGCAGCAAACGTAAGAGGAATCCGGCCATCCGCAGGATTTCCACATAACTATTAGTCTTTATTGGGGTTATACAATGATCAATCATAAACGGCTTAAGCTGACGCAAATCGCGCTAAGCCTGTCTATCGCGCTCGCGGCGGCACCGGCCTTTGCACAGAACACGACATCGGCCATCGGCGGCCGCATCTCGTCCGGCGACGGCAAGCCAGCAGCTGGCGCGACCGTTACTATCCTGCACACCGAATCGGGCTCGTCCACCAACGTGGTCACCGACGCTGATGGCCGTTACGTGCAGCGTGGTTTGCGCACCGGCGGTCCGTACACGATCACCATCACCAAAGACGGCGTTGTGGAAAAACGCGAAGGCGTGTTCATCCAGCTGGCCGAAACCGCCAGTGTCGACGCCACCCTGGGCGCGCCGGCCATGCAGACCGTGACCATCGCCGGCACCGGCGGCCGCTCGGACAAGTTCAACAAATCGTCGATGGGCGCCGGCACCAGCATCAGCGCCACCGACCTGGCGATCCAGGGCTCGATCAACCGCAACCTGCAAGACTACGCCCGCGCCGACCCGCGCGTGTCGCAGACCGACAAAGAGCGCGGCGAAATGTCCGTGGCCGGCCAGAACTCGCGTTACAACTCGCTGACCATCGATGGCGTGTCCGTCAACGACACCTTCGGCCTGGAAGCGAGCGGTTCGCCGACCGCCAAGCAGCCGATTTCGATCGACGCCATCCAGTCGGTGCAGATCAACGTCGCCAACTACGACGTCACGCAAAAGGGCTACACGGGCGGCAACATCAACGCCGTGACCAAGTCCGGCACCAACACCGTCAAGGGCAGCGTCTACTACGTGTTCCGTAACGACAAGATGGCCGGCGACCGCTACAACGCCACCACCGACACCTACGCGTCGCCGGCGCCGTTCAAGGAAACCACCAAGGGCGGCACCATCGGTTTGCCGCTGATCAAGGACAAGCTGTTCCTGTTCGCCGGCTGGGAAAAACTGGAGTCGTCGCGCTCGGCGCCGGCCTTCGGCCCGCTGGGTAGCTCGATGACCAACGTCGGCATCACGCCGTCGGCCATCGCGCAGGCGCAGTTGATCGCGCAGAGCGCCTATGGCATCGACATCGGCACCAACGCCGTGCCGTCGGGCGCCGTGCTGGACGTCACCGACAAGCTGCTCAAGCTGGACTGGAACATCAACGACAACCACCGCGCCATGTTCCGTTATTCGAAAACGGACCAGACCGAGCCGACCTTCGCCGGCATCTCGTCGACCGGCCTGTCGCTCAACACTCAGTGGTACCAGCAAAACAAGGCCATCGAGACCAAGGTCGGCCAGGTGCTGTCGGACTGGACGCCAAACTTCTCGACCGAGTTCAAACTGTCGTCGCGCGACTACGATTCGGTGCCTAAGCTGAACGCCACGCTGCCGCTGATCGGCCTGCGCTTCGCCGGCGCCCTGCCTGCAGGCACGCCGTCGACGGTATCGACCGCCGACCGCAACCTGACCTTCGGCACCGACAACAGCCGCCAGCAAAACGTGCTGGGCACCAAGACCACCGACGCCTATGCCGGCGCCAACTGGTCGCTGGGCGACCACGAAGTCAAGTTCGGCGGCGACTACAGCCGCAACAAGATCTACAATGCGTTCCTGCAAAACGTCTGGGGTAACTACACCTTTGGTTGCATCACGAACATCCAGTATCAGTTCAATAACAACCAGAACCTCAATTGCGGCACCGCCACCAACGCGCAGAACGAAGCGGCAGTGTTGGAAAACTTCCGTCGCGGACGTCCAAGCAGCTACAGCGTGCAGGTCGCCAATCCAGGCTTGACCCTCGATGACGCCATTTCCCAGTTCACGATGAAGAACTACGGTGCTTTCATCCAGGACACCTGGGCAGTCACGCCGAACCTGAACGTGAGCTTCGGTGTGCGTATGGACAGCACCGACGTCGCCGAGCGTCCGCTGCGCAACGACCGCGTTGCCCTGGCCGCGATCGCCGGCAACCCAGCCACCAACACACGCGCCTC
This sequence comes from Duganella sp., assembly GCA_036387635.1. Taxonomy (GTDB): domain Bacteria; phylum Pseudomonadota; class Gammaproteobacteria; order Burkholderiales; family Burkholderiaceae_D; genus Rugamonas. The sequence goes on along the minus strand of DASVTJ010000555.1, from coordinate 4,839 downwards.
CGGCGGCTTTGGGCTCGACAACACCAACACCTTCGACGGCCAGCACCTGATCCAGCCGCGCGCCGGCTTCAACTACAAGCTCGACACCGTGCGCCAGACGCAAATTCGCGGCGGCGCCGGCCTGTTCCAGGGTTCGGCCCTGACCGTATGGCTGTCGAACCCGTTCTCCAACACCGGCGTGCAGACCCGCACCGTCGGTTGCGGTATCTCGGGTTACGCCGCTTGCCCCTCAACCGATGGCCTGTTCCGTTCGGATATCAACAACCAGGTCACCAGCTTCACCGGCTCGATCCCGGCGGCCAACGTCGACGTGCTGGCGCAGGGCTTGAAGCAGCCATCGGTGTGGAAAGCGAACATCGCCTTTGAAACCGAACTGCCTTGGTACAACCTGGTGCTGGGCGCCGAGTTCCTGAAAACCAAAGCCAAGGACGCGATCTACTACCAGAATGCCAACTTGGGCGTAGCCACCCGCACCGGTACCGACGGCCGTGCGTTGTACTACAGCCCGCAGGGCTACAACCAGGCTTGCTGGTCGCCTACCGGCGCCTCGATCAGCAATGGCGCTTGCACGGGCTTCACCGCCAAGGCGTTGAGCAACTCGTCGTTCAACAACGTGCTGGTCGCCACCAAGACCGACCAGGGCTATAGCAATGTCGCCACTGTCTCGCTGACCCGTCCGATGATGAACGGCTGGAGCTGGTCGGCAGCGTACAGCTACACGTCGGCCAAGGAAGTGTCGCCTCTGACGTCGTCGACCTCGTCGTCGAACTACGCCAGCCGCGCCACCTTCAATCCGAACGAAGAAGTCAACGCCAACTCGACGTACCTGGTGAAAGACCGTATCAGCGCGCTGCTCAACTTCCGCAAGCGCTTCTTCGGCAGCTACAACACCACCTTGGGCGTGTTCTACGAAGGTCGTTCGGGCAAGCCTTACAGCTGGACCGTCAATAACGACTTGAACGGTGATGGTCTGGCAGGCAACGACTTGTTGTTCATCCCTTCGGCGCCGGGTTCGGGCCAGGTGACGTTCTATGGCGACACGGCCACCAGCAACGCCAACGAAACGAAGTTCTGGAACATCGTCAACTCGAATGGCGTGCTGCGCAATTCGAAAGGCCGCGTTGTCGATCGTAACAGCGACTTCGCACCATGGACCAACAGCTTCGACGTCCGCATCGCCCAGGAAATCCCTGGCTTCTTCAATAACAAGGCGACGTTCTCGCTGGACATCTTCAACTTCGGCAACTTGCTGAACCGTAAATGGGGCCGTATCAATGAGGTTGGCTTCCAGACCAACGGCGGCGTGGCGCGTAGCTTCGTCGACTACCAGGGTCTGGATGCTTCCGGCAAATACGTGTACCGCGTGCGCGATGTCGAGAGCGTCGATGTCCGTCAAGTCAAGGGCGAGTCGCAGTGGGCCATTCAGGCAACGGTGCGTTACGAGTTCTAATGTCGTAGCACGTCTGTGATGCAAAACGGCTGGTGGCGACATCAGCCGTTTTTTTATGGCGGCGGCGTTTTGTAATGTAGTATTTTCAGCGGGCCGGCGCCGTTTTCCGACCGGCTTGAGCTGTACAATATTTGATTATTGTGGCGTCCGCTTTGGCGTCCATTTGCGAGTCGATGAGTAATGAATAAACGTTTGAATCCTGTTGCCGGCGCCGGCGCCGGCGACTTCGCCATTTCCCGCGCCTTCGCCCATGTCGCGCTGGCCGGTGCGCTGGCGGCCGTCTTGAGCGGCTGCGCCATCAAGCGCCCGCTGCCGCCCGGCGTCGTCGAAGTGCAACTAGCCACGCTGAATGACTTTCACGGCAATCTGGAGCCGAGCAAATTCGTTTGGGACAGCGTGCAGCATCCGCAGCCGCGCACCGTGATGGCCGGCGGCATCGACACTCTCGGCGCCGCCTTGCAGGCGTGGCGCAAGCAAGACCCGGAACTGCTGCTGGTCGGCGCCGGCGATTTGATCGGCGCCAGTCCGGCGATCTCCGCGATGTGGGCCGACGAGCCGACCATCGGCGCGATGAATTTATTGGGTATGCGCGCGAGCACCGTCGGCAACCACGAATTCGACGCCGGCCGCGTCGAGCTGCTGCGCCAGCAAAAGGGCGGCTGCAAATCGCCGCGCGCCGACAAGGCCTGCAAATTCGACGCCAGCTACGCCGGCGCCAAATTCGATTACCTGGCCGCCAACGTCATCGACATGGTCACCCGCAAGCCGATACTGCCGGCCTACAAGATCGAGACCGCACACGGCGTCAAGGTAGCATTCATCGGCACGGTGCTGCGCGGGACCGCCGAGACGGCGCTCGCCTCCGGCATCGCCGGGCTGGAATTCCTCGATGAGGCGGACGCCATCAACCGCCAGCTGCCCGAACTGCGCAAGCAGGGCGTGGGCGTGTTCGTGGTGCTGCTGCACCAGGGCGGGCGCACCGTGGAAAAATTCGACCAGCAGGATTGCAGCCAGCTGACCGGCCCCGTCGTCGACGTGGTCAAGCGCCTCGATCCGGCGATCCGCGTGGTCGTCAGCGGCCACTCGCACCGGGGTTATCTGTGCAAGGTCGCCGGCCGGCTGGTGACGCAGTCCGACATGGGCGGCCACGTGGTGGGGCGAATCAAGCTGACGGTCGACACCAACACCAACACGCTGCGCGACGTCAGCGCCAAACAGGAGGTGATGGTGCCGGGGAGCTGGCCGGCGGACCCCGCGCTCGACGCCTATCTGAAGAACGCGCGCGAGCGCAGCGCCGCGCAGTTGGCGCGTCCGGTGGCGGCGCTGGCCGTGCCGTCGGTCGACCGTCGACGCGACGACAACGGCGCCTCGCCGCTGGGCGATCTGGTGGCCGACTCGGTGCTGGCGGCGGGACGGCCGTTCGGCGCGCAGATCGCCTTTATGAACAACGGCGGCATACGCCAGGATCTGGAAACAAACGATGGCAACCGCGTGACGGTGCGCCAGGCGCAGGTGGTGCTACCGTTCTCGAACACGCTGGTGGCGATGAATCTGAAAGGCTGGCAAATCCAGGAACTGCTGGAGCAGCAGTGGCGCGGCCGCCGCGAAGGCGGACGCGAACTGCTGCAGGTGTCGGAGGGTTTCAGCTATACGTGGGATGCGAAGCGCGGCGAAGGCGGCAAGGTGGTGCCGGGCAGCGTGATGCTCAACGGCGTGCCGCTGGAGCGCGAGACTTCGTACCGGGTGATGGTGAATAACTTCCTGGCCGAAGGCGGCGACGCTTTTCCGATGTTCGCCAACGGCGCCAATCGCGCCGATTCGGGCATCCGCGATATCGACGCGTTGACCGATTACCTGATCAAGCGCGAACAAATGGGCAAGCCGGCCGGCAGGGCCGAAACGCAACAGCGCATCAAGCGGCTGAATTAGGCCGTTGTGGTTTGAATTGAATTTACCAACTGGAGTGGTCGTTATGCATCGTGTTTTATTATCTGTTGTCGTGCCGGCGCTGCTGGCTGTTACTGCCACCGCCCCGGCGCGCGCGGAGTTTTCCATTCCCGGCTTTGAGCTGGTGCAGACGGCGCCGGTCGAAACGCCGCTGCGCAACGCCGACCTGCGCGACCCGGCCACGGTGTGGAGCGAGATGTTCGACAACGCCAAAAGCGAGATCGTGATCGGCCAGTTCTACGCGGTCAACAAGCCGGGCAGCGTGTTCGACAAAGTCGTCGGGCGCCTTGCCGCCGCCGGAAAACGCGGCGTCAAGATCCGCTTCCTGCTCGATCAAAAGGGCGTGGCGCTGTCGGAGAAGCCGACGCTGGACCAGCTGCGCGCGATCCCGAATCTGGAATTGCGCCTGCTCGATTTCAGCAAGCTGACCGGCAACGGCATCATCCACGCCAAGTATCTGGTGGTCGACGGTGCCAGTTCCGGCGCCACCGCCTTTATCGGTAGCCAGAATTTCGACTGGCGCTCGTTCGAGCATATCCACGAAACGGGCCTGCGCATCACCGACGCGGCCATAGTCGGCGAAGTGCTGGCGGTGTTCAACCAGGACTGGCGCGCGCAGGCGTTGACGGCGCAAGGCGTGGCAGCGCCGGCGCTCAACGCCGCCGGGTCCACGCCGGCCGTCGCCGCCGCAGCGCCCAACTACCGCCAGGGCGCCTTCCTGCTGGCCAGCCCTTACCGCTACAACCCGGCCGGTGTCGGTGATTCCGAAGCCGGTTTACCGGCGCTGCTGGCCGATGCCAAAAGTGAAGTGCGCATCCAGCTGCTGGACTACGCGCCGCTCAGTTATGGCCCAAATGGCACGCGCCCTTACTACGCGGTGATCGACAACGCGGTGCGCGCCGCCGCCAACCGGGGCGTCAAGATCAAGTTGATGGTGTCGAACTGGAATCTGGAGCAGCCGGCGCAAGCCTACCTGAAAAGCCTGGCGATACTGCCCAACGTCGAGATCCGCGTGGTGACCTTGCCGGCGGCGTCGGGCGGTTTCATTCCGTTCGCGCGCGTCATTCACAGCAAGACCATGGTGATCGACAATCAGATCGCGTGGGTCGGCACCAGTAACTGGGCCGGCGGCTACATGGATTTGTCACGCAATCTGGAGGTAGTGATGCGCAACGAGAAAATGGCGCAGCGCCTGGCCGCGACGCAGGAGCAAATCTGGACTTCGCAGTACGCGCAGGCCCTCGATATCAACAAGCAGTATCCAAAACCGATCAAGGCGACCGCCGAATGAAAAAACTGTTAGTCGTTGCGGCGCTTGGCTGCGCCTTTGTCTCGAACGCCCACGCGTGGGGCAACGATGGCCACCGCGCCGTCGGCGCCATCGCCGATCAGCTGATCGAGGGCAGCAACGCCGGGAAGCGCGTGCGGGCCTTGCTGCTGCC
>DASVTJ010000554.1:0-9749 GCA_036387635.1 Duganella sp. | reverse complement strand
GGCGCCCGGCACGAAGCCGGTGACCAGCGCGGTGTCGGTGATGTTGGTCCACAGATCGGCGTAGGTGGTGTAGGTGCCGGTGCCGGTGGCGTCGAGGCCGATGGTGGGGCCGGCGATGGCGGCCACAGGTGCCGTCAGGGCAGTGCTCAGGAGGGCGGCGACGGCGCCGGATTTGTAATAATTCATAGCTGTTCCCCAGGAATGGAAGGCCCCGACAATCAGGGCGGTACCAGTCCTACAGCAAAAGCCCTGCCAGCTTGGGCGAAGCCTGCGCAATCAAGCACTTGCGGCGGCGCGCCGGTGTTGCAACGGAGGCGGCGTAAAAAAATCCGTCAACCGGGCGCGGCTTTGATCCTGCGCGCCGGAATGCCGCCCCAGATTTCGCCGGCGCCGATGTGGGTGTCCTTGGTCACCACCGCGCCGGCCGAGACGATGGCGCGGTCGCCGATGCGCACGCCCGCCATCACCACCGCCGCCGCGCCGATGGTGACGGTGTCGCCGATGACGACGGCCTTGAGTTCGAGCTTGCCGCCTTCGATCACGTGCGCGAAAACCACCGCGTCATGGCCGATGATGGTGTTGCTGCCGATGCGAGTGAGCGGCGGGTCGAGCAGGGCGCCGGCGCTGTAGGTGTTGGCGCCGAGCTTGGCGCCCAGCGCCAGATAGACCAGCCGCATGATGGGCACCGGAATGAAGTGCGTGCGGATCAGCGAATTGAACAGCAGCAGGTAGAACAGGATGTTGACGTTGGCGGCCAGCTCGTGGCGCGAGTGTTCGGCCACCTCGCCCTCGTGCAAAGGCATGACGGCCAGAAAGCAGCGGTACACCACGAAGGCGAACAGATAGGTCAGCACCACGGCGGCCAGCAACAAGGTGACGCCGCGAAAGTCGCCCAGCGGCAGGCAGCCCAGCAGCAGCGCGGTGGCGCCGATGCCCAGCGCCAGGACCAGCGTCAGCAGCGCCAGGAAGACGGCGATCTGCGACGGCTTGATGGCGCGCATCAGTGGCCGTCCAGCGGCGTGGCCGGGCCGACCAGCAACTGGCGCAACGGCTTGCGGATCGAGCGCGCCGCCGCCGGATCGCCGGCGCCGATGCGGCCCATGAACACGGCCGTCTCCCACGCTTCCTTGCCGGCCAGCCGCTCGCCCTGGCGCGACAGGTCGGCGGCGCGTTGCTGCATGCCGGGCGTGCTGGAGAACACCCGGCCTTCGCGCACGTAGCGCGAAAAGATCAGCGGCGTGAGCTCCGGCTGCAATTGCAGGCCCAGCGCCGTGGCGGTCAGCCAGAAGCGCTGCATGGCGCGGCCGGCGGCCAGGTAATCGTCGATGTGCCGTGGCGGCCGATCGGCCGTCAGCACGAAGTGGGCGGCGCAGGCCAGTCCCGGAATCAGGTCCATCTGCAAACGCGGTGCCACCGTGCCCGCCAGCCAAGTGTTGAAAAATTCCACGCGGCGCCAGTCCTGCATGATCCAGCGCATCAGCCGGGCGGTCATCGCGTCCACGCCCAGCGCCTGATCGGGAATGCGGTCCTCGCTGTAGCGCGCGTTCCACTCGATGACGGCACGGTGCACCGCATGCGCCTCCGGCATCGTCAGCCGCAGCTTGGCGTTGCGGAACATCAGCCGCGCAGCCGCCAGCCGCTGGCGGCCCTCGAGCCATGTGATCCGGTAGCCCGGCGGCAGCGCGGCGGCCAGCGCGGTCTTTTCGGCCGGCGTCAGCGGGCGTCGGCTCAGCGGCCGGCGCTGCACGCAGCGCGACAGGATGAAGTCGGCCAGCGGATCGGCTCCGCGCCGCGGCGCCGGGACGAAGTCGACGGTGAAGGTCGGGTGCGTATCCGGCGCGTCCCGATGGCGTGCGACGTCGATCGCCAGCCCGAACGAGCTGGCGGCGATGGCCATGGTTTCCAGCAATGCACCCAACGAGATCTGGCTCGGGTGGCCGTCCAGGTCGTAGACGCAATGCTGGCGCGTGTCGTGGCCGTGCACGATCAGCCGGCGCGTGTCGACGATCTCGAAGCGCCACGGCTGGTTGTTGTCGCCACTGGGCGCCCAGCGCGCCAGTTCCAGGATTTGCTCCAACGTGGCGTCCAGATGTTGCTCCATCTGTTGCTCCATCTTGCTCATGAGGTTGCTCCAGGCCGGCGCCGCTTGGCCAGCATCATCGCCAGCCGTTGCAGCGGATGGCGGTTGCCGCCGGGGCGCCAGGTGCGCACCAGTTTGTTGCGATAGCCGTCGAACTGGTAGCCGCGCGGCGCCGCCAGGACCTTGCCCCGGTTGAGCAATATCTTCAGCGCCTCGGTGGCGGCCGCGCCGGCGCACAACTCGCAGCCCATGATGGTGGAAGGACCGCGTTTCTCTTTGAGGTTGATGCTCGACGGATCGACCAGATAGCCGCCGTGCAGCCCCGCCGGCGCCAGCCCGACCAGGAAGCGCAGCGCCTTGTCGTCGTCGGGCAGGTCGCCCCAGCCGAAGTATTGTTCGAACGTCATTTGCCCCGGCATGAAGTTCAGCACGGCTGTGCCCATGCCGAGCGGCGCGGCCGTGATCGCCGGAATGCCGAGTTCGGCGCACGCGGCGAACGTGGCCTGGCGCGCGCCGAAGGCGAAGAAATCGAGGCCGTCGACGTACAGGTCGACGCCCTCGAAAAACTGGCGCATGTTACCAGCGTCTACACCGCCCGGAAAGCTTTTGATGTGCAACTCGGGATTGATGTCGCGCGCCATCGCCTCCAGCACCTCGACCTTGGGCAAGCCCAAGGTGGACATGTTGGCGCCGATCTGACGGTTGAAGTTGGCGATGTCGAAGGTGTCGAAGTCGGCGATGTGGAACGCGCCCACGCCCAGCCGCGCCAACGTCAGCAAATGGAAACCGCCGACGCCGCCCAGCCCGGCGATGGCGATGCGTTTATCCTTGAGCAAGGATTGCTCGGTGGACGTGACCCAGCCCAGGTTGCGCGCGAAGGCGTGGTGGTATGAAAAGGGTTGTCCCATATGAATTCCGAAAACTGCCGAGCACACGGCTCAACGTCTTTCGACAGATGGGCACGGTAAAAAGTTCCCTGAAGGACGAAAAAAGCCGGTTCTCCCGAACCGGCCTTCGTCTTGCGGACAATTTTCAGCAACGATCTTTAACAACAACCCCCGCGCTTGCCCGCGCCGCCGTACCGCGCCTCCTGACGTTCGCGGAAGAATTCCTCGTACGTCATGATCGGCTCGTCGGGATGCGTGGCTTCCCGGTGGCTGACATAGGTGTCGTAGTCGGGCAGGCCCATCATCAGGCGCATGCTTTGCCCCAGATAACGGCCGGCCTTGGCGATATCGCCCAGCATCACTGCACCTTCGGCGCGAGCACCATCGGGCTTTCCTGGACGGTCGGCTGGTCGTTGGCGCGCGCCGCCATCACGGTGCGGATGCCGAACACCAGCACGCTGAGCACGACCACCACGAAGAAGCCCGCCAGCGACGCGTCCAGATAATCGTTGAAGACGATCTGGTGCATCTGCGCCACCGACTTGGCCGGCGCCAGCAGCTTGCCCTCGTCGAGCGCGCCCTGGTACTTGGACGCGTGCGCCAGGAAACCGATTTTCGGATCAGCATGGAAAATCTTCTGCCAGCCGGCCGTCAACGTGCACAGCAGCAGCCAGACGGTCGGCACCACGGTCACCCAGGCGAACCTGCCGCGCTTCATCTTGAACAGCACGCAGGTGCCCAGCATCAGCGCGATCGCGGCCAGCATCTGGTTGGCGATGCCGAACAGCGGCCATAAGGTGTTGATGCCGCCCAGCGGATCGACCACGCCCTGGTACAGGAAGTAGCCCCAGGCCGCCACGCACAGGCCGGTCGCGGTCAGGTTGGCGAACACGTTGTCGGTCTGCTTCATCGACGGCACGAACGCGCCCAGCAAATCCTGCAGCATGAAGCGGCCGGCGCGAGTGCCGGCGTCGACGGCGGTGAGGATGAACAGCGCCTCGAACAGGATCGCGAAGTGGTACCAGAACGCCATCATGGCCTTGCCGCCGATCACGTTCGACAGGATGTGGGCCATGCCGACCGCCAGGGTCGGTGCGCCGCCGGCGCGCGAGATGATGCTGTGCTCGCCGACATCCTTGGCGGTCTGGGTCAGCATTTCCGGCGTCACATAAAAGCCCCACTGCGAGATCGCGGCGGCGGCCGATTCGGCCGTGGTGCCGATCAGGGCGGCCGGGCTGTTCATGGCGAAATAGATGCCCGGCTCGATGGTCGAGGCGGCCACCAGCGCCATGATGGCGACGAACGATTCCATCAGCATGGCGCCGTAGCCGATGAAGCGGGCATGGCTTTCGTTTTCGATCATCTTCGGCGTGGTGCCCGAGGCGATCAGCGCGTGGAAGCCGGACACGGCGCCGCAGGCGATGGTGATGAACAGGAACGGGAACATCGAACCGGACCAGACCGGACCGCTGCCGTCGATGAATTTGGTGATGGCCGGCATTTTCAGGTACGGCGCGACAAACAGGATGCCCAGCGCCAAGGCGACGATGGTGCCGATTTTCAGGAACGTCGACAGGTAGTCGCGCGGCGCCAGCAGCAGCCACACCGGCAGCACCGAGGCCACGAAGCCGTAGCCGATCAGCATCCAGGTCAGCTCGGTGCCGGTGAAGTTGAACATCGGCGCCAGCGCCGGATTTTCCTGCACGTACTGGCCGCCGAAGATGGCCGCCATCAACAGCACGAAGCCGATGATCGATACCTCGCCGATCCGCCCGACGCGGATGAAGCGCGAATACACGCCCATGAACAGCGCGATCGGGATCGTCGCCATCACGGTGAAGCTGCCCCACGGCGAGCCGGTCAAGGCTTTCACGACGATCAGCGACAGCACCGCCAGGATGATGACCATGATCATGAAGGTGCCCAGCAGGGCGATCATGCCGGGGATTTGCCCCAGCTCCGATTTGATCAGGTCGCCCAGCGAGCGGCCGTCGCGGCGCATCGAGATGAACAGCACGATGAAGTCCTGCACGGCCCCGGCGAACACCACGCCGGCCAGGATCCACAGCATGCCGGGCAGGTAGCCCATCTGCGCGGCCAGCACCGGGCCGACCAGCGGACCGGCGCCGGCGATGGCGGCGAAGTGGTGGCCGAACAGCACGTACTTATTAGTGGGCACGTAATCGAGGCCGTCGTTGAGCCTGGCCGCCGGCGTCATGCGGCGGTCGTCGAGGCCCAGCACCTTGTCGGCGATGTACAAGCTGTAGTAGCGATAGGCGATCAGGTAGACGCACACGGCGGCGATGACGATCCAGATCGCGCTGACCGACTCGCCGCGCTTGAGCGCCACCACGCCCAGCGCGCCGGCGCCGCACAAGGCCAGCGCCGCCCAGCCGAGCTTGCTGGCCAGGGTCTGCGGTTGATGGGGTAATGCTGATTTCATGCTTCCTCCAAGGATGTTGTGCGCCGCAGGTTTTTGCGCGGCATTGTGTAGTGGCGGCCTTATTTGTTCGGCATCGTGGCAGCTTATGAAGAGTATTCACGAACATGATAACAATCGCAAGCGCAGCACTACGCACGCGCGGTCGGTATAACTACGTAGCGATGCGCGCGCGCGGGGGCGTAAAATCCCGGCAATAAGAATATTGGATGGGCGGTCTTTCATGAAGTTGCGGCAAAAAGTCATTTTCCTGGCCATCACGCCGCTGATCCTGGCGCTGTGCGCGATCGCGGCGGCGGTGCGGCACCAGTCCGTGTTGCTGGCCCAGCAGCAGCGCGACACCATCCAGCAGGCCTACCTGAGCAGCAAGGAGGCCGAGCTCAAGCATTACGTGGTGCTGGCCTCACACTCGATCTCGCATCTGTACAATTCCGGCCGCAGCGACCCGGCCACCTTGGAGGAGGCCAAGCGCATCCTGTCGTCGCTGAGCTACGGCGACGACGGCTATTTCTTTTTGTACGATATGCAGGGCAACACCCTGATGCATCCGCGCCAGCCGGATCTGGTCGGCCAGAACTTGCTCGGGCTGCGCGACGCGCTGGGTCGCCCGACGATCCAGAACCTGCTGGAGCGGGCCCGCGCCGGTGGCGGGCTGGAGCGCTACATGTGGATCAAGCCGTCCACGCGCAAGCCGGTCGCCAAGCTCGGCTACGTGATCGCGATGCCGCAATGGGGCTGGATGATGGGCACCGGCATTTATCTCGACGACGTCGAGCGCGCGCTCGACAAGATCGACCTGCAACAATCGGGCAACATCCACAACACCATGCTGTGGATCACCGCGATCGCGATTGCCGCCGCCGTGGCCGTGGCCAGTTCCGGGCTGGCGCTCAACATCAGCGAATTGCGCGTCGCCGACGCCAAGCTCAAGGTGTTGGCCCAGCGCGTGGTCGAGTCGCAGGAGGAGGAGCGGGCGCGGCTCTCGCGCGATCTGCATGACGGCATCAGCCAATGGCTGGTGTCGATCAAGCTGCAGATCGAGGCCGGGCTGATCCGCATGGCCTCGGCCAAGCCGGACCAGCAGCAGGCCGCGCAAGCCGTGTTCGAGCACGCGGCCGACCAGCTCAGCAACGTGATGGGCGAGGTGCGCCGCATCTCCCACAATCTGCGCCCGGCCATCCTCGACGACCTCGGGCTGGCGGCGGCGCTGCACCATCTGGGGCGGGAGTACACGCTCAGCAGCGGAACGCCGGTCCACTTCGAAGCGAGCGGCATCACCGACTGCCTGGCCGATGTCGCCAACACCGTGTTCTTCCGCATCGCCCAGGAGGCGCTGACCAATATCGAGCGCCACGCCGGCGCCAGCGGCATCGACATCCGCCTGGCCGGCGACGGCAAGGGTGTGGCGCTGCGCATCAGCGACGACGGCGTCGGCTTCGACGCCGAGGGCATCGCACTGCATCCCAAGCACGGGATCGGATTGCGCAATATGATGGAGCGCATGGACGCCATCGGCGGGCGTTTCGACATCGTCTCGTCGCCCGACGGCACGGTGCTGAGCGCCTACGCCGCCAACAACAGTTGAACCAGTACCACAATCAAAGTCAAGTAAAGGCCCCACGATGACCCCGACAATCAAAATCCTGCTGGTCGACGACCATCCTCTGGTGCGCGACGGCCTGCGCGCGCGCCTGGAGGCGATGCCGCAGTTCGAGGTGGCGGCCGAGGCCGGCGGCGCGGCCGAGGCGTTGGAACAGGCGGCCGCGTGCGACGTCGACCTGGTGCTGATGGACATCAACATGCGCGGCACCAACGGCATCGAGGCGACCGCCCAGTTCAAGCAGGCGTTCCCGCGCATCGCCGTGCTGATCCTGTCGATGCACGACAAGCTCGAGTACGTGTCGCAGGCGATCCAGGCCGGCGCGCGCGGCTACGTGCTCAAGGACGCGCCAGGCAAGGACATCGTGGTCGCCATCGAAACGGTGATGTCGGGCGGCATTTACTACAGCGCCGCGCTGGCGCGCCAGCTGGCCCAGCCGCAAAACCAGGACAACCAGCTGACATCGCGCGAGCACGAGGTGCTGCGCCACATCGCCAATGGCGAATCGAACAAGCAGATCGCCCGCGCGCTCGACCTGAGCGTGCGCACGGTCGAGACGCACCGCCTGAATATCAAGCGCAAGCTGGGCATCGAAGGGCAGGCCGAGCTGATCCGGTTTGCCGTCCAACATGCACAATGAAACATGCACAATGACGCGATTTGCGCCAGCGTTTCGTTGCCGTCTTTTGTTTGTATGCAACAGTTTCGTATCAACGCTGTAATACTATTGAGCAATTCTTAATATTCCGTGTTTGCGCGGCAATATCTGATATATTCGTAACTGCTTAGTAAATTGCAATTGTGTAAAAAGAAAAATGTTTTTGTGTGCAGTGGCTTCGATGCTGGTCATATTGCAAATTACTCTACTGCCCCATGGTACTTGTTTGCTAGTGACAGCCGGACGCAGCTGCGCGCACCACCTTCGATGAGAATTTGATGTCCGCGCCCGATACTAGCCCGTTTCCCTTGGTGGAATTTCAAGCGGTCTCCAACGCTCGCAACGAGTGGGTGGCGCTGGCTTTCGCATTATCGGCCGACGCGGGCGACGCCTTCCAGGGCGCGCTGACGCTGTTCAAAACCCCCGACGTGTTCGCCGCGCTGGCGCCGCTCGACTGCATCGTGCCGGTGCCCGACCCGGCGCAGCTCGAGCTATCGCAGTTATCGAGCCTGCCCGCCAGCCGCGTCATCCTGCGCGTGCCGGCCGCCTGCTGCGCCGAGGCGCCGATCCAAAAGAAACTCGCCAGTGTCGCCGAGGCCGGCTATCGCGTCATGATTGAAGGCGTCGCGCCCGGCATGGCGGCCACCCTGTGCGGCGCGCAATCGCTGATGGTCGACGCCGCCGCCAGCCTGCCGCCGGTGCTGGCGCTGATCGGCCAGCCCGGCCCGCACCTGGCCACCGGCATGCGCAGCGAAGCGCGCATCGCCGAATGCGCGCGGGCCGGCTTCCACTGGTTCAGCGGCGACTACGCGCTGCACCCGTCGGCCGACGGCGCCGGCGACGGCACCTCGCGCAAGCGGCTGCTGGCGCTGCTTGGCATGCTGGCGCGCGACGCCGACTCGCGCGAGCTCGAAGTGCTGCTCAAGGAAGACCCGGCGTTGTCGTACCAACTGTTAAAACTGGTCAACTCGGCCGCCTTCGCGCTCAGCTCGCCCATCCACAGCTTCGGCCAGGCCATCAACGTGCTGGGCCGGCGCCAGCTGCAACGCTGGCTGCAACTGTTGCTGTACGCGCGCCAGCAGGACGACGGCCTGGCCAACCCGCTGCTGCCCCTGGCGGCGGTGCGCGCCGCCCACATGGAAGCGCTGGGCAAGGGGCTCGGCTGGGACCGCGACAAGCAGGACATGGCCTTCGTCGTCGGCGTGTTCTCGCTGCTCGACGTGCTGCTCGGCATGGCGATGGCCGACATCGTCGCCGCGCTCAGCCTGGATCTGGACGTGGTGATGGCCCTGCTCGACCGGACCGGCCCGCTGGGCGGCTTGCTCGCCTTGGTGGAACACCCGGACCGGGCCGGGCTCGACAAGGCCGGCATCGCCGCCGACACCTACTGGCAAGCGCAGCTGCAGGCTTACCACTGGGCCATCCAGGTCAGCAGGAACCTCTAATCCATGGCCGACCATCCCGTCTCCGACTTCCTCGGCCACAGCGCCGCGTTGTGCGACGCCGTGCTGCGCCTGCGCGGCGGCGCCATGGCCGAGGAGCTCGGACGCATCGTGCGACTCGTTACCAACAGCCCGCTGGGCGACTACTTGCCGGCCGACGCCGTCGCCTTGCTGCTCAAGCCGCCGGTGGAGGAAATCGTCGCCGCCAACGACGCCGCCGTCCCCAGCCTGACGCAAGACATCTGGTTCGAAGACCGGTATTTCGGCCGCTTCGTCGTCTCCGGACGCGCGCACTACAGCGACAGCGACCGCCAGCACCTGGCCAGCCTGGCCAACCTTGCCGGCGGCGTGTTGCAAGTGCACTCGCTGGCGCAGCGCACCACGCACGCCTACGTGCAGGTCGAATCGCAGCTGCAACACCAGACGCAAATCCTCGACCACATCCACGAATCGGTGGTGACGATGGACATGAGCGGCTTCATCCTCAGCTGGAACAAGGGCGCCGAACGGCTGTTCGGCTACACGCCGGTCGAAGCGGTGGGGCGCAACATCCTGTTCCTGTACGACGACGAGGACATGAACGCGCCGGACCCGTTCGTCGAGCACGGCGGGCGGCTGATGGAAGTGCGGCGCAAAAAGAAA
>DASVTJ010000553.1:0-10098 GCA_036387635.1 Duganella sp. | reverse complement strand
CTGGCGCAGTCGCTGACGCCGATCATCGCGGCGTCGTGGGCGCTGCCGACGGCGTTGTCGCTGCTGGCGTGGTACGTGTTCGCGCCGCAGTGCCTGTCGACGCTGAGCGTGGTGCGCCGCGAGACCAACAGCATCCGCTATCCGTTGCTGATGGCGGGGTATATGTTTGCGCTGGCGTACGTGGCGTCGTTCCTGACGTACCGTATTTCGCTGGCGTTGATGGGTTGATCGGTTTTAGCTTGATAGGAGGCTGATATGTGGCAGCAGATTATCGTGGGATTGATCGTGGCGGCGGCGCTGCTGCACTTTTGCACCAAGTATTTGCCGGCGGCGTGGCGCCAGCAGATCGTGTATTTCCTGACGCGGCGCGGGTTCGATCAGACCAAGCTGGCCAAGTTGTTCAAGACGCAGTCGAGCTGCGGCGATGGCTGCGGCAGCTGCGGCTCGTGCGACACGCCGGCGCCGACCGCGCAATCCTCTTCCGCATCGTCCCCCGATGCGAATACGACGGCGCCGCACAAGCGCGTCATCAAGCTGCACGTCCAGCGCTAAGAGTGCAGGGAGGGGTAGGGCCTCACAAGTCGTTGTGGTAAACCCTCTCTTTTCCCTTCTCTTTTCTTCTCCGCGCCTCCAGCCACTAGCACAGCGGGTTGAACGACTCGGCCTGCGCCATTGGCCAGTACAAGCCGAACACCGGCGGCAGGCGCGCCAGTTGGCTCGGATCGAGCAGCTGCCCCGCCTCCAGATACGGCAGCAACTGCGACACCAGCTTGACCTGATTCGGCGAAATGCGCCGCACCAGATGGCGCGGTTTGAGTTGCGACGGGTGCGTCAGGCCGGCGGCGGCGATCAGCTGCGCCAGCGCGGCCAAGGTATTTTGGTGGAAGTGGGTCACGCGCCGCATCTTGTCCGGCACCACCAGCGCGCGCTGGCGGTGCTGGTCCTGCGTGGCCACGCCGGTCGGGCATTTGTCGGTGTGGCAGCTTTGCGACTGGATGCATCCGAGCGCGAACATGAAGCCGCGCGCCGAATTGCACCAGTCGGCGCCCAGCGCGAGGATGCGGGCGATGTCGAACGCGGTGATGATCTTGCCCGAGGCACCGATCTTGACCCTGTCACGCAAATTGGCGCCGACCAGCGTGTTATGCACCAGCGCCAGCGCCTCCTGCAGCGGCGTGCCGACATGGTCGGTGAATTCGAGCGGCGCTGCGCCGGTGCCGCCTTCGCCGCCGTCGACGACGATGAAGTCGGGCGTGATGCCGCTCGCCAGCATCGCCTTGACGATGCCGAAAAACTCCCACGGGTGCCCGATGGCGAGCTTGAAGCCGGTCGGCTTGCCGCCCGACAGATCGCGCAGCCGATCGATAAAGGCCAGCATTTCGAGCGGGGTGCTGAACGCCGAGTGGCTCGACGGCGAGACGCAGTCCACGCCGAGGGTGACGCCGCGCGTGGTGGCGATTTCGATGGTGACCTTGGCGCCGGGCAGCACGCCGCCGTGGCCCGGCTTGGCCCCCTGCGAGAGCTTCAATTCGATCATCTTCACTTGCGGCGAAGTGGCGTTGGCGACGAAGTTCGCCTCCGAGAAGCGGCCGTCGGCGTCGCGGCAGCCGAAGTAGCCCGAACCGATTTCCCATACCAGGTCGCCGCCGTGCTGGCGGTGATAGGGACTGATGCTGCCTTCGCCGGTGTCGTGCATGAAGCCGCCGGCCTTGGCGCCGCCGTTCAAGGCCAGGATGGCGTTAGCCGACAGCGCGCCAAAGCTCATCGCCGAGATATTGAACACGCTGGCCGAATACGGCTGCGCGCGCGGGCATTCCGGGTGGTTGCCGATCTCGATGCGGAAGTCGTGGCCTTGTTCGGGCGCCGGCTGAATCGCGTGGTTGATCCATTCGTAGCCGGGCGCGTAGACGTCGAGCTGGGTGCCGAACGGGCGCTTGTCGCTTTCCATCTTGGCGCGCTGGTAGACGATGCTGCGCTGGTTGCGCGAAAACGGCGCGGCCTCGGTGTCGTCCTCCAGCAGATACTGGCGGATCTCCGGACGGATCGACTCGAACAGGTAGCGGAAGTGCGCCAGGATCGGGTAGTTGCGGCGCAGCGCGCGCCGCGTTTGCAGCATGTCGGTGACGCCGACGACGGTGAGCGCGGCGGCGGTCACCGGCAGCCACCACGGCGCGCCGAGCGCCAGCGACGCGAGCAGTGTGACGACAACGGCGACAAAGACGAGGTAGCGCGGGGAGAACAGATTCATGGGCGGTCCGGGTGGCGGCCCGGGTGGGGACGGAGCGTCGAGTGTACTGCTGTTTCTTCACAGGATCCATTACGGTTTCGTTAACGTTGCAACCGGCCGCGCGCGCCCGGCAATAGTGCTAAGCTAGCGCGTCGCGGCGCACGGCCGTTCTTTTCCGGGAAATCCACCATGATCGTTGTTCACCACCTCAATAATTCGCGTTCGCAGCGCGTACTGTGGCTGCTCGAGGAGCTGGGGCTCGACTACGAGATCGTGCGCTATCAGCGCGATCCGAAGACCATGCTGGCGCCGCCGGAACTGCGCGCGATCCACCCGCTGGGCAAGTCGCCGGTCATCGTCGACGATGGCGTGGTGGTGGCCGAGTCGGGGGCGATCGTCGAGTATCTGGTCGAGACCTACGGCAACGGGCGCCTGGTGCCGCTGGCCGGCACGCCCGAGCGGCGCCGCTGGACCTATTTCCTGCACTACGCCGAAGGCTCGGCGATGGCGCCGCTGCTTATGAAGCTGGTGTTCGACCGCGTCGAAACGAGCCCGGCGCCGTTCTTCGTCAAGCCGATCGCCAGGGGCATCGCGCGCAAGGTCAAGGGCACCTACATCCAGCCGCAGATCGACACCCATCTGGCGTACCTGGAGGGCGAGCTGGCCACGGCGCCGTGGTTCGCCGGCGCCGAGTTCAGCGCGGCCGATATCCAGATGAGTTTTCCGCTGGAGGCGGCCGCCGCCCGTGGTGGGCTCGACGCGAGCCGCCCGAAGCTGACCGATTTCCTCAAGCGCATCCACGCGCGCCCGGCCTTCCAGCGCGCCCTCGAGCGCGGCGGCCCGTACGAGCTGCTGAAGTAAGCGCCGGGCGCACCGATGCCGCCCGCCCCATGAAGTCTTGGCCATCTTGCGGCGTCGGGTAAAATGGCGGCTTGATCAAGCCCGGATGATGTTCAACATGGGTAGACTCCTTGCCATCGACGGCCTCAATATTGTGCGCCGCGTCTACGAAGCCAGTCCCGAACCCGATAGTCCTGAAAAGGCCGATATCGCGCTGCGTCACGCGCTGTCGTCGCTGCGCAAACTCATTAACGACCACGAACCGACCCACGTGCTGCCGGCGTTCGACTTCGGCGGGCGCACCTGGCGCCACGACCTGTACGCCGGTTACCGCGAAGGCCGCGCGCCGATGCCGGCCGACTTGCGCGCGGCGCTGCCGGCGTTCTACGACAAGCTGGCCGGCTTCGGCATGCACGTCGTCTCGCTACCCGACGTCGAGGCCGACGACGTGATCGGCACCGTGGTGCTGCGCTGGCTGGCCGATGGCCGCGGCGAGGCCACCATCGCCAGCACCGACAAGGACCTGCACGGCCTGATCGCGCAGGGCGCGCGCGTGTGGGACCATTTCAAAAGCGAATGGCACGACCACGAGTGGGTCGAGCAGAAGTGGGGCGTGCCGGCCGAGCAACTGCCGGACCTGCTGGCGCTGATGGGCGACGTCACCGACTCGATCCCCGGCGTGTCGAAGGTGGGCGTCAAGACCGCCGCCCGACTGTTGCGTACTTACGGCACTCTTGACGCCATCATGGCCGGGGCCGGCATTCTGAAGGACACGCTGGGCGAAACTCTACGAAAAGAGCGCGAAATGCTGTATCTTTCGAGACAATTGGTGCAATTGAAAACGGATGTGCGGGTCGGCGTGACGTGGAACATGCTGGCCTGGGACCGGCAGTAGCCGCAATAGGCGGCCCACGCCCACGCCCGCACGCCATCGGACGATGGTTCAAGACAAGGTTTGCAAGATGTTAAAAGCGGTGATTATCGATTCCAGCGCCGTCGCGCGCGGCCTGCTCAACACGGTGATGCTCGACGGCGGCTACGACGTGGTTGGCCAGAGCCATACCTGCGCCAGCGGCCTGGCGCTGCTGATTAAGTTCAACCCGCATATCGTCTGCATCGCCCGCGAGCAGATGGAAAGCGGCGAGGACGTGGTGCGCGAAATCAAAACCAAGTGGCCCAAGACGCTGATCTTCATGATCTCGAGCGAGTTCGACGCCGCCACCATCCAGGCCGCGCATGCGATGGGCGTGAACGGCTTCATCGTCAAGCCGTTCAAGGCCGACACGGTGCTCAACACGATCCGCAACGTCGTCATCGCGATGGTCAAGCGCCAGCGCGCGGCGATCGCTGAAAAGAGCGGCGGCGCGGAATCCGGCGACAGCAGCGAAGCCTAACCCCCGGCGGTGGAACTGTCGATGATGCCGCCGCCGAGGCACACGTCGCCGTCGTACAGCACCGCCGACTGGCCCGGCGTGACCGCCCACTGGGCCTCCATGAATTTCAACGCGAAGTCCGACTCGCCCTCGGGCGCGATCTCGCACGCCACGTCGGCCTGGCGGTAGCGCGTCTTGGCCGCCATCGCGCGCGGCGACGGCGCCTCGCCGGCGATCCAGCTGGCCTGGTCGGCGCGCAGGTCCGACGACAGCAGCCACGGATGCCCGTGGCCCTGCACGATGTACAGCGTGTTGGTCGCCACGTCCTTGCGCGCCACGTACCAGGCGTCGCTGCTGCCGTCCGGGTTCTTGTACGCCTTCATGCCGCCCACGCCGATGCCCTTGCGCTGGCCCAGCGTGTAGAACGACAGCCCCACATGCTCGCCGACCGTCTTGCCGTCGTCGGTCTTCATCGGCCCCGGTTTGTACGACAGGTAGCGGTTTAAAAACTCGCGGAACGGGCGCTCGCCGATGAAGCAGATGCCGGTCGAATCCTTTTTGGCGGCGTTCGGCAATTGCAGCTTCTCGGCGATCTGGCGCACTTCGGTCTTCGGGATCTCGCCCAGCGGGAACAGGGTCTTCGACAACTGCGCCTGGTTCAGGCGATGCAGGAAGTAGCTCTGGTCCTTGGTGTGGTCGACGGCTTTCAGCAGCTCGAATTTTTCGCCTTGCTGGCGCACGCGCGCGTAGTGGCCGGTGGCGATCAGGTCGGCGCCCAGATGCATCGCGTGGTCGAGGAAGGCCTTGAATTTGATCTCGGCGTTGCACAGCACATCCGGGTTGGGCGTGCGGCCGGCCTGGTATTCGCGCAGGAAGTCGGCGAACACGCGGTCCTTGTATTCGCTGGCGAAGTTGACCGCTTCGATGTCGACGCCGATGACGTCGGCCACGCTGGCCGCGTCGATCCAGTCCTGCCGCGTCGAGCAGTATTCGGAGTCGTCGTCGTCTTCCCAGTTCTTCATGAACAGGCCGACCACGTCGTAGCCTTGCTCCTTGAGCATCCAGGCCGCGACCGAGGAATCGACTCCGCCCGACATACCGATCACGACTTTTTTCTTGCTCATTACTTTTCCAGCTTTCTATCCATTAGCGGTGCTCACCGCGTCCTTGAACACGGAGGCGTGTGTTTGTATCAGTTCCAGCGGGGCGCGGCGCCCGGCCAGGTATTCGTCGACGCATTGCAGCACCGTCGGGCTGCGGTGACGGTCGGCGCAGGCGGCCAGCTCGTCGCGCGTGAGCCACATCGTGCGCAGGATGCCCTCGTCGAGCGGGCGGTCGTGCTGCGCGCCGGGCGTGCCGCAGAACGTGAAGCGCAAATACGTCACTTCCTCGCCGGTGCGGTTGGAGGTGTAGCGCGACATGTACATGCCCACCAGCGCCGTCGGCGTGAAGTCGTACGCCGTCTCTTCCAGCGTCTCGCGGATCACCGCCTGCTCGAGCGACTCGTACGGGTCGAGGTGGCCGGCCGGCTGGTTGATGCGGATGCCGTCGCTGGTCTCTTCTTCGATCAGCAGGAATTTGCCATCCTTTTCGACGATGGCGGCAACAGTAACAGAGGGTTTCCAGATACGCGGCATGTGTCATCCTTGAAAGAGCCGACATTTTAGCCTGTTCCGGCGGTTTGGTTTGAAACCCCGACGGCTAAAAGATGAGTTCGTGTTGAACAAAAACAAGGTTTGTGCGGATTAACCGTGATTGACTGTGTGGTTTGCGCCGGATCCAGCATTTTCGACGGTATTCCGTGATAAATAGTCATGAATGATGTGATAAAACTGATATGTATTGATAAATACACATTCAGTATGATGGTTCCCCGGATAGCCGCAGGCCCGGCATTTCCGTGTTAGATTCTAGTCAGTTTGTTAATCATTGGAGGCACCATGAGAATAAGCGTACCGGCCGAGACAAGGTCGGGGGAGACACGGGTCGCGGCCACGCCCGAAACAGTCAAGAAGCTGGCAGCCAAACACGAGATACTGGTGCAATCGGGCGCCGGGCTGGCCGCCTCGGTCACCGACGAAGCCTATGCGGCGGCCGGCGCCCGCATCGTCGATGCCGCCGAGGCTTACTCGGCCGACGTGGTGCTGAAGGTGCGCGCCCCCAATGCGGAGGAGCGCGCGCGCATCAAGGCCGGCACCGTGGTGATCGGCATGCTCAACCCCTTCGACGCCGACAACAACGCCGCCATGGCCACGGCCGGGCTGCAAGCCTTCGCGCTCGAGGCGGTACCGCGCATCACGCGCGCGCAGTCGATGGACGTGCTGTCCTCGCAGGCCAATATCGCCGGCTACAAGGCGGTGCTGGTGGCGGCCAACACCTATCAGCGCTTCATGCCGATGCTGATGACGGCGGCCGGCACGGTCAAGGCGGCGCGGGTGCTGATCATGGGCGTCGGCGTGGCCGGCCTGCAGGCCATCGCCACCGCCAAGCGGCTCGGCGCCGTGATCGAGGCGTCCGACGTGCGTCCGCCGGTCAAGGAGCAGGTCGAATCGCTGGGCGCCAAATTCATCGACGTGCCCTTCATCACCGACGAGGAAAAGGAGATCGCGCAGGGCGTGGGCGGTTACGCGCGGCCGATGCCGGCCGACTGGATGCGCCGCCAGGCGGCGCTGGTGCATGAACGCGCCAAGCTGGCCGACATCATCATCACCACCGCGCTGATACCGGGCCGCCCGGCGCCGGTGCTGATCTCCGAGGAGACGGTCAAGGCGATGAAACCGGGTTCGGTGATCGTCGACCTGGCGGTGTCGCAGGGCGGCAACTGCCCGCTGTCGGAGCTTAATAAGACGGTGGTCAAGCACGGCGTGCACATCGTCGGCGAGCCCGATCTGGCGACGCTGGTGGCGGCCGACGCCTCGGCGCTGTACGCGCGCAATGTGCTCGACTTCCTCAAGCTGATCATCGACAAGGACGACCGGTTGGCGATCGACCGCGAAGATGAAATCATCAAGGCCACGTTGCTGTGCGCCGGCGGCGAACTACTCAGAAAATAAGCCAGACCACAAAAAAGGAGAACATCATGGAAGTCAGCCACACCATCATCAATCTCATCATCTTCGTGCTGGCGATCTACGTCGGCTACCACGTGGTCTGGACCGTGACGCCGGCGCTGCACACGCCGCTGATGGCCGTCACCAACGCCGTCTCGGCGATCATCATCGTCGGCGCCATGCTGGCCGCGTCGCTCACCGAAGGGGTGATCGGGCAGGTCGCCGGCACCGTCGCCGTGGCGCTGGCCGCCGTCAACGTGTTCGGCGGTTTCCTGG
Source organism: Duganella sp. (assembly GCA_036387635.1). Classification (GTDB taxonomy): domain Bacteria; phylum Pseudomonadota; class Gammaproteobacteria; order Burkholderiales; family Burkholderiaceae_D; genus Rugamonas. Next base: position 2,332 of record DASVTJ010000553.1, on the reverse strand, counting down.
TCACGCAGCGCATGCTGGAGATGTTCCGCAAAAAGGAGCCGAAGGCCAAGCCCGTAGCGACCAAGCCGGGAGACCACGCATGAACTTCATCTCCATGAACCTGGTGACGATGATGTACCTGATCGCATCGGTGTGCTTCATCCAGGCGCTGAAAGGACTGTCGTCGCCGGGCACGGCGCGCACCGGCAACGCCTTCGGCATGTCGGGCATGGCGATCGCGGTGGTGACGACGATCGCGCTGATCGTCAGGCTGCGCGCGGACGCGGTGGCGGCGGGCACCTCGGCCGGCGGCGGCATGGGACTGGGCCTGGTGCTGGCCGGCGTGGTGGTCGGCGGCGGCATCGGCGCGGTGCTGGCGAAAAAAGTCGAGATGACCAAGATGCCGGAACTGGTGGCTGCGATGCACTCGCTGATCGGTCTGGCGGCGGTGTGCATCGCGGTGGCGGCGGTGTCGGAGCCGCACGCCTTCGGTATCGCGGCGGTTGGCGAGGCGCTGCCGTTCGGGAACCGCATCGAGCTGTTTATCGGCACCTTCGTCGGCGCCATCACGTTCTCGGGGTCGGTGATCGCGTTCGGCAAGCTGTCGGGCAAATACAAGTTCCGCCTGTTCCAGGGCGCGCCGGTCAGCTTCGCCGGGCAGCACATGCTCAATCTGGTGTTGGCGATCGTGATGGTCGGCCTAGGACTGGTGTTCTGCTTTGCCGGCGGCGTCGAACCGGCGTGGACGCCGTTCCTGATCATGACCGCGATCGCTTTCGTGCTCGGGGTGCTGATCATCATCCCGATCGGCGGCGCCGACATGCCGGTGGTGGTGTCGATGCTGAACTCCTACTCCGGCTGGGCGGCGGCGGGCATCGGCTTCTCGCTCAATAACGCGATGCTGATCATCGCCGGCTCGCTGGTCGGCTCGTCCGGCGCGATCCTGTCGTACATCATGTGCAAGGCGATGAACCGCTCGTTCTTCAACGTGATCCTGGGCGGCTTTGGCGGCGCGCCGGCGGAGGCGGGCGGCGGTGGCGCCAAGGAGCAGCGGCCGGTCAAGTCGGGATCGGCCGACGACGCCTCGTTCATCATGGCCAACGCCGAAAGCGTGATCATCGTGCCGGGCTACGGCCTGGCGGTGGCGCGCGCCCAGCATTCGCTCAAGGAGCTGGTCGAGAAGCTGACGCACAAGGGCGTAACCGTCAAGTACGCGATCCATCCGGTGGCCGGGCGCATGCCGGGACATATGAACGTGCTGCTGGCCGAGGCCGAGGTGCCGTACGACCAAGTGTTCGAGATGGAGGACATCAATGGTGAATTCGGCCAGACCGACGTGGTGCTGATCCTGGGCGCGAACGATGTGGTCAACCCGGCCGCCAAGGATCCGAAGTCGCCGATCGCCGGCATGCCGATCCTGGAGGCGTACAAGGCCAAGAGCATCATCGTCAACAAGCGATCGATGGCGTCCGGCTATGCGGGGCTGGATAATGAGCTGTTCTATCAGGCCAATACGATGATGGTGTTTGGCGATGCCAAAAAGGTCATCGAAGACATGGTCAAGGCCGTCGAGTAGCCTGTTTCGACGGCGACGACGTGGCTTCGTTTAGTGCGCGTTTAGTGGCGCCCACGGACCGGCATCGCTGCCGGTTCGTGGATTATTTTTATCGCACGGCGGCATGCGCTCAAGCAGCGTGAGTTCGTATGCGGTCAGTCATCGGGCAGTGCTTGCAGATAATCGTTCAGAAGTACGTCCGCTTCCTCCATCACCTCGGGCGGGCCATCTTCTTCCTTCTCCAGAAACTGACTGCCGCTATCGAGGATCTCAAGCAGGGCAGTGATTTTCGGGTCCCAAAACAAGGGCGCGACCAGAATGTAAGATTCAGAGCCCGGTTTGACGAATTGCTGGACGCCGCGTAGCCGTGCGATCCCAACAGCAATGTTGATCAAGTTGTCGTCGTACAGAGCCTGAAAGAGGACGAATTCACCGCGTGACGGATCGTATTTTGTAACCAGCGGGGACTGGTTGAATTCGTCTTCCTTCCATCCTTCCAGCAACTCCGCCACCGTCATTGCAGCAAGCTGAGGAAACTCTCCCTTCCAAGAATCGCTCCAATCCGGATTCATCTCGGACCAGTCGTCAAAATCGGTGATGACGGGCGTGGCGCTTTCCAGCCACCGGTTGAAATCCTGCTGGTCCATGCTGAATTTGGCGTAAATCGAATGGGCTTCCATGGTTTCCTGTTGTTGGGGTTGCGGTGAAGACCCGGCAATATGCTAGCGGCGGCCGTACATCATCAGTTCCGCCAGCACGCCGCGCGCGGGGCCGACCATGTCGATGGCGGCCAGCGAG
>DASVTJ010000552.1:0-7351 GCA_036387635.1 Duganella sp. | reverse complement strand
GCCGTCGCCCAAGTCGATCGCCGCCAGCAGCGAGAAGTAGCGCAGGTTCTCCACGCCGCTCAGCTCCGGATAAATCGCCACCTGCTCCGGCAGATAGGCGATGTGGCGCCCGGTCGCGGCGGCGTCGTCGCCGACCGGCTGCCCGCACACGGTGATGGCGCCGCCGTCGGCGCGCAGAAAGCCGAGGATCAGGTTGAGCGTGGTGGTCTTGCCGGCGCCGTTGGGGGCCAGCAGCGCGAACACCTCGCCCTCGTTCAGGGTCAGCGACAGGCCGTCCAGGGCCACCCGCTCGCCGAAGCGGCGGCTGACGTTATCGAGCATTAGTACAGGTTTCATAGTCTCCGGGAGGCGGTGGCGCTGGCGGTCCAATAAATATTGCGCGGTTGATGTTGCACAGTTCGCAAGGATTATATGATAATGAGAACTTGTTATCAACAAGGACGATCGTGAAACTTCAAAATCTGACCTGCGCCATCCTGTGCCTGTATCCTCCCTTTAGCGCCGGGGCCGGGGCCGATGCCGAGGATGCGGCCGCCCCGGTGGCCGTGGTGGTGGTCGACGGCGCGCGCGCCATGCGTGCCGACAGCCCAGCGCTGGGAAGCCGATTGAATTTGAGCCTGAATGAAACGCCGGCCGCCGTCGAGATCATTTCGCGCGATCTGATCGAGGCGCGCGGCGCCCGCAATCTGGACGAGGCGGTGCGCGGCGCGGTCGGCGTCACGCAAGGCGGCAATCCGACCTCGCCGTCGCAAACGTCGTCGCGTGGCTTCAGCGCCGGTTTCGTCAGCTACCTGTACGACGGCAGCCGCGTCGCCGTGCCGACCATGAGCGCGCGCACCCAGGACAGCTGGAACATCGACCACATCGAAGTGCTCAAAGGCCCGGCGTCGCTGATGGCCGGCGACGGCGCCATCGGCGGCGCGATCAATTTCGTCACCAAGCGTCCCGACCGCGCCGCCCCGATGAGCGAAGCGATGCTGTCGTTCGGCAGTTTCCGGACCTGGCGCATGGGCGTCGGCACCAACCAGGCGTTCGGCGACGCCAGCGCCGTGCGCCTCGACTACAGCCGCCAGAAGTCCGACGGCTTTGTCGACCGCAACCGGCAGCGCTATGACAGCCTGTCGGTGGCCACCACCACGGCGCTGGGCTCGGGCCTGGTGCTCGATCTGAGCCTCGACGTGCTTGACGACGATGTCCTGCCCTACGAGGGCACGCCGCTGGTGCCGCGCGCGCTCGCCGCCGATGCCGACGGCGCCGCTGTGGACAGCGCCGGCGCCGTCATCGACCGCCGGCTGGCGACCAAAAACTACAACGTCGCCGACGCGGCCATGGACGCGCGCAGCACCTGGGGACGGGCGAAACTAAGCTGGCAACTCTCTCCCGACTGGAAGTTGACCAACGAGGCGTCGTACTACACGGCCAAGCGAAACTGGCGCAACGCCGAAAGCTATGCCTTCCGCGCACCGCGTCAGATCGTGCGCGACCTGGTCGGCGTCACGCACGACCACCAGGTGCTTGGCAACCGCTTCGAGGCAAGCTACGGCGGCGCCCTCGCCGGCATGAAGCACCGCTTCGCCGCCGGCCTTGAGTACACCCGCACCCGGTTCGACGCCGGCCGCACGTTCTCCAACGGTTCGGCCGCCGCCGACGCGCTGCTGACGGTCGACGCGCTCGACCCGGCCGTCGGCAATTACGCCGGCTTCAACGCCAATCCGGCGCTGTACGCCGGCGCCGGCAATCGCACCCGCTTCGGCACCCGCATTCCAACCCTGGCCCTGTATGCGGAAGACGCGCTGTGGCTCAGCGACAAATGGACGCTGGTGGCCGGCGTGCGCCAGGACCGCGTCAAGCTCCAGCGCGACAACATCGACTTCAACACGGGTGGCACGGCCTCGTACGCGCAAACGTACTCGCCGCGTTCGGCGCGCATCGGCGTGGTCTACGCGCTCGACGGCAATACCTCGCTGTACGCGCAGCGCACCAACGCCTCCGCCCCGGTCGGCTCGGGCAACCTGCTGCTGCTCAGCGCGGCCAACGCCGCGTTCGCGCTGTCCAAGGGCACGCAAAGCGAGATCGGACTCAAGCAGACCTTGTTGAACGGCAGCGCCGATCTGACCCTGGCGTCGTATTCGATCGACCTCGACAACATTTTGACGCGCGACGCCGCCGCGCCCACGCTGACCGTCAACAACGGCAAGCAGTCGTCCAAGGGCGTGGAACTGGCCGCCGGGTGGCGGCCGACCCGCCGGCTGGCTGTCAACGGCAATATTTCATTGCTGCACGCGCAATTCGACCAGCTGACCGAAGCCGGCAACGTCTCGCGCGCCGGCAACGTGCCGCCCAACGTCGCCCGGGAGATGGCCAACCTGTGGCCCGATTACACGCTCGAAGCGATGCCTGTCAGGCTCGGCATGGGCCTCAACTATACAGGCGACCGCTACACCAACAACGCCAACACTGTGGCGATGCGCGGCTTCACCACCGCCGACGCCTACGCCAGCTGGCGCCTGCCGCGCGGCGACCTGACGCTGCGCGTGCGCAACATGGGCGACAAGCTGTACGCGGGCTGGAGCGGCGCCAACGCCAACCGCCAGGTCATCCTCGGTGCGCCGCGCAGCGCCGACCTGACTTACCACATCAAGTTTTAGCCGGGCCAAGGCGGGTCGCGGCGCTCTTTTCACGGCATGGCGGCGATCGTATAGCCGCCATCGACCAGCAGATTCTGGCCCGTCACGAAGCGCGCCTCGTCGCTGGCCAGCCACACCGCCACGTCGCCGACATCGGCCGGGGCACCCACGCGGCGCAGCGGCGTGGCCGCCGCGAACGACGCGCCCAGCTCGTCCGTGCCGCCGAGGCGGTCGAACATCGGCGTGGCGATAATTCCCGGCAGAACAGTGTTGATGCGGATGCCCTGCGGACCGAGTTCCACCGCCAGCGCGCGCGTCATCGCCAGCAGCGCGCCCTTGCTGGCGGCGTACGCGGACGAGCCGCCCACGGCTAGGTCGGCCAGCCACGAAGAGGTGTTGACGATGGCCCCGCCCCGCTCCTTCATCGCGGCCGCCTGGTACTTTACCGACAGCCACACGCCCTTGAGGTTGATGCCGACCACTTGGTCGAAGTCGGCTTCGGACAGCTCGCCGATCGGCGCGAACTTGCCTTCGATGCCGGCGTTGTTGAAGGCGGCGTCGAGCCGGCCGAACTCGGCTTGCACGCGCGCCACCATCGCCTCGACCTCGGCGGCGACGGCGACGTCGCAGCGGATCGCCAGCGCCTGACCGCCGGCCGCGCCGATCCGGCGGACGGTCTCGTCCAGTTCCGCCACGCGGCGGCCGGCCACGGCCACCATGGCGCCTTCGCGGCCGTAGGCCAGCGCGGCGGCGCGGCCGATGCCGCTGCCGCCTCCGGTGACCAGCACGGCACGGCCGGTGAATCGTTGAATACTTGTCATGATCTGTCCTTTGGTTGAGGTGATGCCGGCCAGTATAGCGAGCGGCATTGTTGTCGATAAGCCGTGTTATATTCATCAGTCTGATGAACCAGGGCCACCAATATGCGTTCCAACGATTTCGCCGAGCTGAGCTCCTTTGTCGCCGTCGCCGAGGCGCGCAGCTTCCGCAAGGCCGCCGCCGCGTTGAACCTGACGCCCTCGACGCTGAGCCATTCATTGCGCGCGCTGGAGCAACGGCTGGGCGTGCGGCTGCTCAACCGCACCACCCGCGCCGTCTCCGTCACCGAGGCCGGGCAGATGTTGCTCGACCAGGTGGCGCCGGCGTTTTCCCGCATCACCAGCGCGATCGAGGGCGTCAACAACTTCCGCGACCGGCCGCACGGCACGGTGCGCATCAACGCTTCGCTGCTGGGCGCGAAAATGGCGCTGGCCCCGCACCTGGGCGGGTTGGCGGAGGCGTATCCCGATATCACGCTCGAAGTCGCGATCAACGACGGCTTCGTCGATATCGCGCGCGATGGTTTCGACGCCGGCATACGCCTGGGTGAAAGCGTGGAACAGGACATGCGCGCGGTGCGCCTGACGCCGGATTTGCGGGTGGCCATCGTCGCCTCGCCGGCCTATCTGGCGCGCCACCCGGCGCCGGCCACGCCGCACGATTTGACCGCCCACAACTGCATCGGCTACCGCGAGGTCGCGGGCGGCAACTTGTGCCGCTGGCAGTTCGAACAGCGGGGACGGCCGGTCACCGTGCAAGCGACGGGCAGCATGATTCTCGGCACGCCGGAGTTGATGGTCGACGCCGCGCTGGCCGGCGTGGGCCTGGCCAGCGCCATCGAATCGACCGTTGTCGAACACTTGGCCGCCGGACGGCTGGTACGGGTGCTGGAGGACTGGTGCCCGCCGTTTCCCGGGTTTCATCTTTACTTCTCGTCGCGCCGACAAACGCCGGCGGCGTTGCGTGCCCTGATCGACTTCATCCGCGCGCCCGATGCCGGCAAGGCGTCGCCGGGCGCAAGCCGGTAGCGCGGCGGGAACCGGCGTTTATGGCGCCGGTCCAACCGGATGACGCGCAGGCGTTCCGGCCGGCGCCTATCTGGACACTCTGGAGCAGCCATGAACCTTTGCCTCATCGTGTATTACTCCCGCACCGGCGTCACCGCCAAGGTCGCCGCCGAACTTGCCCGGCGTTGCGGGGCCGACCTGGAACGAATCGAGGACCTGCGCCCGCGCGTCGGCGCCACCGGCTACCTGCGCTCGACGTGGGAAGCGGTGCGCAAAGTGCCGGCCGAGATCGCGCCACCGCGACATCGCCCCGCCGACTATCCGTTCATCGTGCTGGGAACGCCGGTCTGGGCCGGGCAATTGAGTTCGCCGATGCGCAGTTATATTCTTGGGCAGCGCGAGCAATTCCGCCGCGTCGCCATGTTCTGCACCATGGCCGGCAGCGACGGCCAGAACGTGCTGACGTCGATGGCGGAGATGTGCAACAAGCTGCGGGTGGCCGGCATGTGCCTGCGCCAGGCTGACGTGCTGGCCGGCCGCCACACCGAGGAATTGGATGACTTCGCCAACCAGCTGGTGATCGTGCAAAACAGCGAACGGGAAACGTTAGAGGCGTGACAGTTTTGCCGGCGGCGCGACGATGGCGGCTCAGGCGGCGCCATGGTCCGCCATGGTCCGCCATAAGCCGTCACCTGCCTGCATAAGCCGCCACGTGCCACCACATGCCACCACGTGCCCGGCTCACGCCCGCCTTCGTTGGTGTGAAGCGTTCTCAGCGCGCGCTGGTCGATGCCTGGCCCAGCGCCTGTTGCAGCGGCTCGGCCTGCGGGTTGCTGACCTTGCCGGCGGCGATGTCCTTGGGCGACAAAGTGCGCCCGTAGTAGGCATTGGTCAGGCTTTGATTGAAACGAATGTCGTTCAGGCCGATAGCGGCGACATCGCCGAACAAGCCTTTCTTGCCGCTCCAAGCGACGACATCGCCGGTGCCCGCCGTGCCTTGCGCCATCTTGCTCCAGTTCAGGACGGTCAGTCCGGCGTCAGCAGTCAGTGCCACGTTATTCTTTTTCATGAACTCGGTGACCGCCTTGTCATTGTTGAGGACCATTGCGATCGGCCCGCCCTCGGCGCCGGCTTGCAGCCCAACCGACAGGCCGCCGAGGTCGTAGAACGCCGGGCCGGTCCAGCCGCCGTCGGCACGTTTGAGCAGCAACAGGCCGGCCCCGCCCTGGGCGCCGACGCCAAGGGCGGCCCGACCATAAGATGGAATTATCAGCACGCCTTTCCCTTGTTGCAGCAATTGCTTCATGCGCGGCTCGGCTTCGAGCTGGCGCACCACGGCCAGCGCGTCGCTCACGCGCTCAGTCGCCCGCTGGGCCGACTTGGTGGAACGATCGGTCGCGTCGTTCCGCGCGCCGCGATCGGCTTGGTCGCTCCTGTCGTTCTGGCCGCTTCGGTCACTTTGGCCGCCCTGACTACCTTGACCGCTTTGGTTGCTGGAATTACTTTGATTGTTTTGATTGCCCTGCCCGCTTTGGCCGCCCTGCGTTGCGCTGGTCTGGGCCAGCGCCGCGCCAGACATCAACATCGCCACCATCCATGCAAGCGCTGCCGTCGTTTTCCTGCCTTGAGTTTTACGTTCGATCGACATAAGTTCCTCCTGTTCGCTCTCCATTTATTGTCGTACGCAGATGCGCACAAACCGATGCTAGCGCCAGCGCCCTCCAAACCTTTGATCTCGATCAAAGTGTGCGGACAAACTCTCGGATAGCACAACGGCGACGGATGAATACCTGTGCTGCGCCACGGGTGCGACAACGCACATGGTCGAACGCTCGACTTTGGCATAATAACTACCACATGGAAATAACTGAAGAAAGCGAGACATGGCTGAAAACGAAAACGCGGCAACGCCCAAACCGGCGATGGATGCCGAAACCCTGGAATTCATCCGTGGCGTGTTCGCGCTGGTGCGCAACGGCGACGCCGAGCGCATCAAGGAAATGGTGGCCAAAGGCTTGCCGGTGAACTTCCGCAACGAAAAAGGCGACAGCCTGATCATGCTGGCCAGCTACCACGGCCATCTGGACACGGCTCGCGTGCTGCTTGAAGCGGGCGCCGATCCCAACGTCGCCAACGACCAGGGCCAGACGCCGTTGGCCGGGGTCGCCTACAAGGGCTACCTGGACATCGCCGAGCTGCTTTTGGCGAACGGCGCCGATATCGAAGGCGCCAGCCCGGACGGCAAGACACCGTTGATGATGGCAGCCATGTTCAACCGCAAGGAAATCCTGAACTTGCTGATCGACCGGGGCGCGGCAATCGACGCCGTCGACAGCCGCAGCATGACGGCGATCTCGCTGGCGCAGACGATGGGGGCGCAAGACACCGCCGCGCTGCTGGCGGGCCAATCGACATAAAACCTGTCGGCGGCAAAGCGCGCCGGCCACGCTAACCCGGCTTGCCGTCGGCGCGCGGCGCACAGGTAAGGCCGGTAGACGGCCGCATACAAGCCGAAAGCGGCATCGCTGGATAGCGGCCGGCTATTCCTTGCCATCATGGGACGGTCAAGTCCAAACCGAGCATCCTGACGACGACGAAGGTGACGAGCGCCAGGCCCACGAGCGAAAGCACGAAGACCGCAGCCGCCTTGCCGGCCGCGCGCATCACCGCGCCCTTCTCCTTCTTTTTCTGCTTCTTCCCTTGATCGTAATGCCACTTGATGGCGAAGAACATGCCCGTGCCGAGCACGAGAACCTTGAACGTAACGAAGACTATAGGGGTCCAATCCATCATTTTGAGTATTTCCAGGCTATTACTTGCCACTATCTATCGTGAGGCAAGTGCTGAGCATCTTACTTTAAAATAATTTCCATACGCTGAGACAAAACGTCCCAGTAT
>DASVTJ010000551.1:0-1804 GCA_036387635.1 Duganella sp. | reverse complement strand
GTTTTCGATGTACAGCAGGCTGTTGATCAGCGCCATCGGCGCCTGCTCGAACTTGTTGTAGATGCGTTCCGGATAGCTGGCCGCGAACAACTCCTGCGCGCGGCAATCGTAGATCGTCAGGCCGGTCTTGGTTTTCTCGTGGTAGGTGGCGAAGATGCCCATGTCGGCCAGCTCGACCATCTTGGGCGAAATGCGCGCCTGCGCGGTGACGTGGTAGTCGCGCGTGCGCAGCTTAGCCAGGTAGTCCGGCAGGCTGGCGTAGCCGAGCCGCTCGTCGTACGGGCTGTCGTGCGGAAAGCGTATCGCGTTGCTCGCTCCAGGCTGCACCTTGTAGGTCAACTTGTTGGCCATGTCGGTGAAGATGCGCGCCTGCATGTCGGAGGTGCGGCTCTCGTGCACGCCCCAGTAGACGGCAAAGGTGGCGCCGATCAGCAGCACGACGATGAAGGCGTTGCGCGAGCGCTTGCTCTTGCCCCCGTTCGGCCGGTCCGGCGGCAGCGGCGGGTCGAGCTGCGCCTGCGCCAGATGCGCTTCGGTTTGTTCGGCGGTGAGGGGCGGCACGACATGCAGATGCCGGGTGCGGCGATAGCCCAGTGCTGCCGCGCCTGCGCGCAATTTGCGCACTGCGCGTACAAGGGGCCGGCGGAAACGACGATTGCTTAACATATGATTCAAACCGGTCAGCTGTTTCAGTAAAACCTACTAGACACCATTGCACCACATCGGCGCCACGGTAACCGGTGATGGGGCACAATAATTTGCAACCGGTGTTTATTTTTCGCAAAAAAACAACGGCGTTTCTCCTATGCGGAAGAACGCCGTGAATGGATGTGACCGCCGCGTGACAAGCACCCGGTTCGGTGCCTGTTCAGCACCGCCGGCGAAGCGGTATCGGACAGCTATCACCCGATACCGCGGCGCATTAAATGTTATTGAATTCCACATTGAGCCTGCCGAGTTCCGCGCGCATGTGCTCGAACGCGACCAAGGTCTGGGCCGGCTCGCCCTTCACCCCCAGCTCGATGTGGCGGCGCGTGTTGGCGTCGCCCACGCTCGGCAGGCTGAACACCTTCACGCGCGGGTACTGCGCCTCGAGCGCCACCATCAGCGGCGTCAGCGCCGACTCGGCCGCCTCGTACACCAGCACCGATTGTTCCAGATGCGGCTCGCGGTTGAACAGGTCGGCGTAGTGGTTGTCGAGCACCCACTCGATCATCGGCCACGCCATCACCGGAAAGCCCGGCACGAAGTAATGCTTGCGCAGCGCGAAGCCGGCGATGTTGTTGTACGGGTTGGGGATCAAGGTAGCCCCTTGCGCGAACTCGGCCATCTTGAGGCGGTGCCGGTTCTCGGCCGAATCCAGGTCGACTTCCTGGCCGGCGTCCTTGGCCATCTGCACGATGCGCTGCTGAATGTTGGCCTTGCCCTGCTCGTGCAGCACCAGCGGCAGGCCGAGCGCGTCGGCGGCAGCCTGCCGGGTGTGGTCGTCCGGCGTGGCGCCGATGCCGCCGCAGCAAAACACGATGTCGTCGCCGGCGAAGGTGCGCTTGAGCGTGGCCGTGATGCGCGCCGGATCGTCGGCCAGGATTTCCGCCCAGGCCAGTTGCAGGCCGCGCGCGGCCAGCAGTTGCACCACTTTCGGGAAATGCTGGTCGACGCGCCTGCCCGACAGGATTTCGTCGCCGATGATGATGAGTCCAATGGCCATGTTAGTTCCGCTTTCTTAGAGTTCCACCGCCGCCGTCGCGTCTTTCATCGGCTCGGCGGCGCGCATGCGCGCCAGCGCTTCGAGGCAATAATAGGC
>DASVTJ010000550.1:0-3275 GCA_036387635.1 Duganella sp. | reverse complement strand
CAACCGTCGGCCTTGCGCGCCAGGAACGAGCGCAGCAGTTCGCTGCGCTCGCCCTTGTTGGGCAGGCGGAAGTTGATCTTGACCGAGAAGCGGCGCAGCATCGCCTCGTCCATCTGGGTCGTGGCGTCGTCGAAGTTCGAGGCGACCACCCAGATCACGCCTTCGCCCTTGTCGCTGCGCACGCCGTCGAGCAGACCCAGCAACGTGTTGGCGGTGTCGTCTTCCCATTTCTTTTCGCCGCGTCCGCGCGGCATGAACAAGCCCTGCGCCTCGTCGAGGAAGATGATGCAGCTGCCGCGCGCGCAAGCCTTGCGGTGCAGCGCGTTGAGCGCCTTGGAGCCGCCGCCGATGTAGCCCGATTCGAGCGCCGAGGCCGACGCCTGGATCAGCGGCACGTTGAGGCGCTTGGCCAGATAGCCGGCCAGCTTGGTCTTGCCGGTGCCGGCCGGCCCCGTCAGCATGACGTTGAACGGCTTGTCGATGTTGTGCTCGCGGTAGACGGCGCGGTTGCGGATCATGTCCTCCAGGTGCAGCACTTCCTGCTTGATGTCTTCCATGCCGATCAAGTCGTCCATGCTGCCTTGCAGCTGATCCGGGTTGAGCACGGTGGCGCTGACGCCGGTGCCCGGAATGCCGTTGCGCAGCAGGAATAGCACCAGGCCGATCAGCAGGATATCGACCGCGTGGCGGCGCATGAAGCTGCCGGCGCGCGCCAGCTTGGTGTCGTCCTCGTCGACCAGCACCGCCTTGTGCGACGCCAGATAGTCCTCGCGGGCGATCGAGTAGGGGATGTTATTGCGCAGCAGGACTTCGCGCTCCAGGCTCAGGTGCGAGGTGCTGGGCACCTTGATCACGTGCAGCACCGGGTTGCCCTTGAGCTTGAAGATATAGCGCGGCGCCTCCGACAGCGGCGCGGCCACCATCAGGTACTCGAGCCGTTCGCGCTGGCTCGCCAGCGCGGTGATTTGCGAGATGTCCTGCGAGCGCAGGATCGGCCCGGCGTCCTGGGGGACGTCGGTGCGCCAGCTCAGCAGCGCGGCGGCGGCGATCGCCAGCAAGGCCAGCGCGGCGCGGACATAGTTGTTGCGAAGTGCGGATTGAAGTTTGTGAAGAGTAAACATGTGCGCTATCCAACAAGGGTGGGCAGCTATGTGTCGGACTGATGCGCGGGTGTCGGGCGCAGCAGCCGAGGCCGCTATTGCCGGTGCGCGATGCGGCGCAGCCGGGCGTTGCTTAAAGGTGTCATGGGGCGAATCTTATGAAACTAACATGCCGTGCGGCAACTCGCTCTAATCGAACTATAGCGGTCCTCCGCGCTTTTGTCTCGCTTTTGGTCAACAAAAAAGCACGGCGTGCAACAGCGAGCGGCGCGCCTGGCCGGCGGCTGCGGGCCGCCCGGCGTCACACGCGCCGGCGCACCCGCCGGTACGCCAGCCGGTACACCGCCGGCACCCCGCCGGCACACCGTTTATCGCGCGTTTTTACTTTTGACGGCCGTCATTTTACCGCTCGTCGCAAACGCCGGATAAGGCGGCGGGCCTTTGCTAAAGTGATCACGTCAGCCGCTGAACAGTCCACCGCAGCGGTGATTCCCGAGCAGTTTATTCCACCAACAACGTCGACCGACAAGCCGATCGACAACCCTACGGAGCACGCCATGAAAACCACGCTGTCCAGCATTGCCGCCGCCCTCGTCATCGCCGTCTCGTCGATGTCCGCCGTCCACGCCCAAGACCCCAGCGTCCAGATCAACGCCAATGCCAAGGCCGCCTACACCACCGCCAGCTATTACGTGACACCGGTCGAGTTTGCCGATTTCGCCCACGCGTACCGGTTGACCAACGGCCAGGTGTTGAAATTCACGCAAAGCGGCAACCACTATTTCACCCAGCTCGACGATGGCAAGCGCGTGCGCGTGTTCGCGCTGTCGCGCGATGAATTCGTGACGGCCGATGGCGCCAAGATGATCTTTGGCGAAGGTGGCGACACGGTCGGCGTCGACAACTTTGAAAAGCTGCCGATGGCCGCCAAGCTGCCGCCGAACACGACGATGATGATGGCGCGCCGTTGATGCGGCGCGCGCGGTCCGCGCCGCGCCTGACCGGCCCGGCGCCAGGACCCGGCGCTCAGTCGACCCGGCGGTACAGCCGGAAGCGCTCGGCGCGATCGGCCGGCCGGCGGCCTTCCCACAGTAGTATCCATTGCTTGCCGCGATGTTCGGGCTGGATCTCGCGGTTGTCGCGCACCTTGGTGCTGTCCTGCAGCAGCAGCAGATTGCAGCGGCCACCCTCGACGCCGGCGAACGGCAACTGCGCGTAATAGGCGAACGACGCGCGTTGCGCCGGCCCCACATTGGTTTCGATGCAACCGGCCTGCGGCGGCAGCTTCTGGGCGATCTGGCGCGCCACGCCGGCGTAGCTCTTGCTGTAATTGACGTCCGGCAGGAACAAGGTCATCAGCAAGATCCAGATCAGGATCAGTCCGCCCGACGAGAGCACCACGGCGCGCCACAGCACCGTTGGACGGCGCGACACGCGCCAGTGCACCAGCGCGAACCAGCCGGCCGTGGCCAGCAGCGCCACCGGCACCGCGACCAGGCCCACCTCGGGCGTGAAGCCCGGCACCAGTTTCAATGCATTCTTGGCGAACTGCGCCGGCCAGCCGGTCAGCTTGGCGACCCAGAAAATCCAGATGATGGCCGCGCACAACGTCAGCGCCATCACCGAGAACCAATCGATGGCGTTGATGGCGCCGCGCTTCATCGTCAGCAGGCCGAACGCGGCCATGACGGCCAGCGGCGGCAGCAGCACCAGCAGCTGGCCCTGCTCGGGCGTGTCGGTGGACAAGCTCAGCAAGGTGCCCATGGTGACGAACGCCAGCGGCACGACGATGTGCAGCGCCAGGCGCTGGCGGCGCCATGCCCAGACGGCCCAGCCGGCGAACGGCCACGCCGGCCAGAAGAACCAGACCCCGACGCGGAAGAAGAATTTGAAGGCGGCCAAGGTCGGCAGGCCGACCTGGGCGACGTTCCACGCCATCCACGCGCCCAGCGTCTGCTGGTTGTACGGCCGCAGCAGTTCGGTCGGCACCAGCCAGACGGCGGCGACGGCGGCCGCCACCAGCAGCGCCAGGGCGAGGTCGCGCAGCGCGCGCAGCACCGGCTGGGCCAGCAGGCGGGTGCAGGCGAACACGGCCAGCATGAGGAACACCGGCGTGACCCAGCCGCGCGTCAATGTCAGCAGGCCGATGGCCAGGCCGCTGAGCGCGGCGTTGCG
>DASVTJ010000549.1:0-2419 GCA_036387635.1 Duganella sp. | reverse complement strand
GCCGCCCTTACCGCTTTCTCCCTGTCGCCCCTGTCGATCGCCGACCTCGTGCGTATCGTACTGGTGCTGTCGCTCGCGGCCAGCCTGCTGATGTTCTTCCGTCCGCTGCTGTCGGGCCTGCTGCGCGCCCTGGTGCTGACGCTGCGTCCACGCGCGCGCCGCGCACGCAGCCTGGGTGCCGGCGCTTAAAGAATTCCGTATATAAAATAAAACGCGGCGACCGGTCACCCGGCGCCGCGTTTTTTATTGGCTGAACGTGCTTTTTTAACGCGCTTCGCCCAGCAGGGCCGGTTTCAGCGAGCGGTCGACCGGCTTTTCTCCCAGCCAGATGCGCAGCACGGCATTATAAAAATTCAGGTCCGATGCGGCCTCGCCGATGCGTTTGCCGTTCAGCTCGCAAACGGTGCCAGTACCCGGGATCCAGTCCATGTGCAGCACATCTCCCTTTTTGATGTCGTCGACGGCGGCGAACATTTCGCCGAACTTGCCGAGCTGGCCGACGATCTTCGCCTTCTCCGCCTTGTCCAGGTTCTCGTTGATGCCGTCCATGAAGGCTTTACCGAGATCCTCGGCCGGGATGTCGCGCGCCATCACCAGGATGACGCGGCGCGGACCGTCGAGTTTCAGGATGTCGGCGACGCTGGTCTTCTTTTCCGGCAGGTACAAGCCGGCGGCATACACCTTGATGACGACTTTGGTGCGCATGCCGGCGCCATTGAGTTTTAATTCTTTGCCGCCGACTTTGTTCGTGTCCTCGAACTTGATGCCGTTGACGTCGATGGCGGCCTGGGCGCCGCAGGCAGCGGCCAGGGCGGCGATGGCAAACAGGGTTTTGGTATGTCGAATCAGGGTCATGCTGTCTCCGTTGGTAAATGTTATTACTTGATTGCGGCCGGCGCCGGCAGACGTGGCAGCGCTGGGGCGCTTGCCAAGGCTGGCGCTGCCAATTTAAAAATGCTGACTGCGCGTGCCAGTTGCGCCGCCTGTTCCTGCATCGAGGCCGCCGCGGCTGCCGCTTCCTCGACCAGCGCCGCGTTTTCCCGGGTGCCCTGGTCCATGTCGACCACATTTCGGCTGACCTCGGCGATCCCCGCGCTTTGTTCCATGCTGGCGGCCGTGATCTCGGCCATGATGTCGGTCACGCGGCGCACGCTGTCGACCACTTCGCGCATGGTCGCGCCAGCCTGCTCCACCAGCAGGCTGCCTGCGCGCACCTTGGCGCCGGAGTCGCCGATCAGCACCTTGATTTCCTTCGCCGCCGTCGCCGAACGCTGGGCCAGGCTGCGCACCTCGGCGGCGACGACCGCGAAGCCGCGCCCCTGCTCGCCGGCGCGCGCCGCCTCGACCGCCGCGTTCAGGGCCAGGATATTCGTCTGGAAAGCAATGCCGTCGATGACGCCGGTGATGTCTGCGATCCGCTGCGACGAGGTCATGATCGAGCCCATCGTATCGACCACCTGGGCCACGGCCGCCCCGCCGCGCGCGGCAACTGTCGAGGCTTGCGCGGCGAGGGTATTCGCCTGGCGCGCGTTGTCGGCATTTTGCTGAACGGTGTCGGTCAGTTCGCGCATCGAATCGGCGGTATGACCGAGCGACGCGGCTTGCTGTTCGGTGCGCGTGGAGAGATCGATGTTGCCGCTGGCAATCTGGCTCGAGTTGGACGCCATCGCTTCGGTGCTGACGCGCACGTCGGCGACGATGCGCTGCAGGCTGTCGTTCATGTGGCGCAGGGCATGCATCATCTGCCCGGTTTCGTCGGCGGTCTCGACCCGGATCTCGCTGGTCAGATCGCCGTCGGCCACGGGCCGTGCGATTTTTACGACATGGCGCAGCGGCCGCACGATGCTCCTCGTCGCCAGCCAGGCCACGCCCAGCGAGATCGCGCCGGCGACCGCGGCCAGCACCAGCACCAGCAGCTGGGTGCGGCGGGTGACGGCGGCAGCCTGCTCGCCGGCGGCCGTCATCGCGGCATTCTGGTAGGCGATGAATCGGTCGAGCTGCTCGAAATACCTGGCTTGCTGGGGCCGCAGCGAGAACATGAATTTCACCATCGCCTCGTCCTTGCGGTCCTCCAGGACGAGTTTGGTAAACGTTTGCTGGGCCGGCAGGAATTTGGTCTGGATCGTTTTCAATGCCGTCAGGATCTTCGCACCCTCGGGTTCGCTCGTGCCGGCGGCCAGGGCGGCGACGGCGGCGCCGGCATCGGCACTTTTTTTGCTGGCGTTCTCGAGTTCCTTGCGCACCTGCTCCGGGTCGCTCATCACCAGCACGCCGAGCATGCCGCGGGTGGCTTCGTTGACGTCGGCCTTGATCGCATTCGCACTGACGGTATTGGCATAGCGCAGGTGGATCAGCGCTCCCATCTCCCTGTTCAGGCTGGCCAGACGCGTGTACGACAAGCCGGCCATGAGCACCAGCA
>DASVTJ010000548.1:0-1967 GCA_036387635.1 Duganella sp. | reverse complement strand
CGAGGGCGGCGAGTTCTACCGTCCGATGGCGATCGCCATCATCGGCGGCACCATCACCTCGACGGTGCTGACGTTGCTGATGGTGCCGACGTTCTACGACAGCATCGAGATCAGCAAGGACAACCTGGCCATCAAGTTCCGTCGCCGCGTCGACCACTGGAACGGCCGCGCCGGCGTCTGGGGCACGGCGGTGGCGGTGGCGCTGACGGTGATCGAAGTGCTGCTGTTCCTGACGCTGATCCGCTTCGTGTTCCGCATGGTGATGTGGGTGGTGCGCAAGGTGACGGGCAAATCTGCCGCCGCGCCGGTTGCCGCGCCCGTCGTCGAGCCGACCATGGTGTCGCTCAACAAAAGCGTCTTCGATCCGCAATAACGGCGCGGTCGGTTGATGACAAAAGGGCCTGCGGGCCCTTTTTTACGTCGGGGTTTTTCGGGGGTAATGCAGAGCAAGCGCTCGGTATCAAGGCGAGAATTAGTGTTTGCGCTCTAGTAACACTACTTTCAAATCAATTTACTAATGTAGTATGCTGCTGGCCTTCCAGCACCGGATCACGCCGTGACGGTTTGAGCCGCTGTCGGAACAGAAAAAAACCTGGTGCACAGCCGCCGACAACTACAATGAAGAGACTCGACATGCAACCCAAACATCTGACCCTGATCATCGCCGCCGCCTTGAGCGTGCTCTCCACCGGCGCCAGCGCCTCCGGCTACCGCTTCGGTTCGCAGAGCGTGGCCGCGCAAGGCACGGCCGACGCCAGCGGCGCCGAAGCGAACGACGCTTCGACCATCTTCTACAATCCGGCCGGCATGTCGCGCCTGGAAGGCACGCAGATCAGTGCCGGCGCCACCGCCGTCGTGCCGCACTCGACCTACAACGACAGCGGCTCGACCCGCTTCACCGGCAGCCGCACCGGCGGTACCCAGACCCGCGACTACGCGCCCAATGCGGTGACCGCGCCGTCGCTGTACGCCGCCAAAAAGCTCAACGACCAGTGGGCGGTCGGGCTCGGCCTGTTCGTGCCGTACGGCGCCAAGCTGGACTACGGCGACACGTGGAACGGCCGCTATGCGCTGACCAACGTGCTGCTCGAAGCGGTGACGTTGAACCCGTCGGTGTCGTTCAAGCTGAACCAGCAGCATTCGTTCGGCTTCGGCATCGACGCCGAACACATGAAGGCCGAACTGGGCCAGGCGGTCGACGTGCCGGGCACGGTCGGCGCGCTGCGCACGCCGGCCAACGCCGCGCAAGGCGCCTCGCTGATCCGCCAGATCACCGCGCTGGGCGGCAATCCCGCGCTGCTGGCCACCGCCGGCGACGGCCGCGGCGAGAACGAGGTCAAGGATTGGGGCTACGGCTTCAACCTGGGCTATATGTTCACGCTGGACCAGAACACCCGCTTCGGCTTGAGCTATCGTTCGTCGATCTCGCACAAGATGAAGGGCAGCACCACTTGGGACTTCTCGAAAGTGACCAGCGACGCCGTCGTCAACCGCGTGCTGGCGGACGCCTCGCACAAGGTCAACTCGGCCGCGCAGGTGGCGGTGCGTACGCCGGAAACGGTGTCGGCCAACGTGTTCCATCAGTTCGACGCCAAGTGGGCCGGCATGGCCGACGTGACGTGGTCGCGCCATAACCGTCTGGGCGACCTGAACATCGAGTTCCCGGGCACCACCGAGGGCGACGAGGTGATTCGCCAGAACTGGAAGAACACGGTGCGTGTGGCCGTCGGCGGCAACTACGTCTACAACGAGAACATGACCTTGCGCGCCGGTGTGGCGTTCGACGAGTCGCCGGTGCAAAGCGCCGAGCTGCGTCATCCGGCGTTGCCGGACAGCGACCGCATGCAGTACTCGCTGGGCATGAACTGGAAGCTCGATAACCGCTCGTCGATCGATGTGGCGTACAGCTTCGTCGATTTCAAGGATGCCAAGGTCAACTACACGAACCTGTGCAACCCCTTGTCGCG
>DASVTJ010000547.1:0-3927 GCA_036387635.1 Duganella sp. | reverse complement strand
TCGCTGACCGCCTTCTTCGCCAGGAATACCGAAGAGACCAACGCCAAGGCGGCGATGTACCTGAAGGAGGTCGAGAAGCTCCTGAGCACCCCGGAAGAGAAGGAGACCTTTGCGAAAATGATCGCGCTGCGCGGCGCCTATGCCGGCGGCCGCGCCGAAGCGGTGCGCCTGAAAAGCGAAGGCAAGATCGCCGAGTCGATGCAGGTGCACGACCAGGTCTACATCCCGGCCGCCCAGGCCTACCAGGCCAACATCCAGTCGCTGGTGGCGCTACAGCGCAAGCAGGTCGACGACCTGCAGCACCGGATCCAGGAGATCAAGGTCGAGAGCCGCCGCACGGTGACCCTGCTGGGCGTGCTGAGCGTGGCCTTTGGCGCGCTGTGCGCATGGTGGCTGACCCGTTCGATCACCAGGCCGGTGGAAGCCGCCGTGCTGCTGGCGCGCCGCGTCGCCGCCGGCGACCTCACCAGCCGCCGCCAGCCGACGGCGAAGGACGAAATCGGCGCGCTGCAGGATGCGCTGGCCGACATGAACGAGCACCTGCTCGGCCTGGTGAGCGGCATCCGCAGCGGCGCGCAGGCGATCGCCACGGCGTCCTCGGAAATCGCGGCCGGCAACCTCGACCTGTCGGCGCGTACCGAAGAGCAGGCCGGTTCGCTGGAAGAGACGGCCAGTTCGATGGAAGAGCTGACCTCGACCGTCGCCCAGAACGCCGGCAACGCGCGCCAGGCCAGCGTGCTCGCGCACTCGGCCAGCGACGTGGCGGGACGCGGCGGCGTGGTGGTGGCGCAGGTGGTGCAGACCATGGCCTCGATCAACGCTTCATCGAAGCAGATCGCCGACATCGTCGGCGTCATCGACGGCATCGCCTTCCAGACGAATATCCTGGCGCTCAATGCCGCGGTGGAGGCGGCACGGGCAGGGGAGCAGGGCCGCGGCTTTGCGGTGGTCGCCGCCGAAGTGCGCAGTCTCGCGCACCGCTCGGCCGCGGCGGCCAAGGAGATCAAGCTGCTGATCGAAGCGTCGGTGGCGCGCGTGGACGACGGCGCGCGCCTGGTCGACCAGGCCGGCGCCACGATGAACGAGATCGTCGGCAGCGTCCAGCGCGTGACCGGCATCATCGGCGAGATCGCGCTCGCCACCGACGAGCAGAGGGCGGGCATCGGCCAGATCAACGGCGCGATCGGCCAGATGGACCAGGTGACGCAGCAGAACGCCGCGCTGGTGGAGCAGGCCGCCGCCGCGTCGAACGCGATGCACGAGCAGGCCGCCCAGCTGCTGCAGGCGGTCAGGGTGTTCAGGCTGGCGGACGAGGCGCAGCACCAGCCTGGCCGCCGCGCCGCCTTGACCGTGGCGCGCCCGCTGCTGGCATGACGGGCAGCGGCCATCGTGGTCCCGGGCGGACCACGATGGCGTCTTACTGCTCGCCCGCGATCTCTTCCTTCAGCGAGGCCATGTCGATCACATAGCGGAAGCGCACGTCACCCTTTTCGACTTTTTTATAGGCGTCGTTGACGTCCTGGATGCGGATCATCTCGATCTCCGGGCCGATGCCGTGCTCGGCGCAGAAATCCAGGATCTCCTGGGTCTCGGCCAGGTTGCCGATCAGGGAGCCGGCCACCGAGCGCCGCATCTGCGCCATCGACATATTGTCGGCAGGCGCCAGCGGCTCGAGCGCGCCGACCACGCACAGCACGCTGTCGCGCTTGAGCAGTTCGACGAAGGGATTCAGGTCGTGCTTCTCGGGTACGGTCGAGAGGATGAAATCGAAGCTGGTCGCCAGCTTTTCCAGGGCCTGCTTGTCCTTTTCCAGCACCGCCGTGAAGCCGAGCTTCTGCGCTTCCTCGATCTTTTCCTTCGTCGTCGTGAACAGCGTCACCTCGGCGCCCATCGCCTTGGCGATTTTCGCGGCCATGTGGCCCAGGCCGCCCATGCCGATCACGCCGACCTTGTCGCCGGCTTTCACGCCCCAGTGCTTCATCGGCGAATAGGTCGTCACGCCGGCGCACAGGATGGGCGCGGCCACTTCCGGCTTCAGGCTTGCCGGGATCTTCAGCACGAAGTCTTCCTTCACCACAAGGACGTTCGAATAGCCGCCGAAGGTGTTGTCGTGGCCGTAGATGTTCTCGCCGGCTTTCGCTTTCGGGACCATCGGCCCGTTGTAGGTCGCCAGCCAGCTGTTCGGGCTGCCGCAATAGTTCTGGTCGCCGCACTTGCAGGC
The DNA here is from genome assembly GCA_036387635.1 of Duganella sp. GTDB lineage: Bacteria > Pseudomonadota > Gammaproteobacteria > Burkholderiales > Burkholderiaceae_D > Rugamonas. Next base: position 1,706 of record DASVTJ010000547.1, on the reverse strand, counting down.
CTCGCACTGGCCGCAGCTGTCGATCATGCAGCCGACGCCGACCAGGTCGCCCACCGCATGGCGCGTCACGGCCGGGCCGACTTTCGTGACGCGGCCGACGATCTCGTGGCCGGGCACGCAGGGATAGACCGTGTTCGACCACTCGTTCTTGACCTGGTGGATGTCCGAATGGCAGACGCCGCAGTACAGCACGTCGATTTCGACCTCGTGCGCGCCCGCTTCCTCGCGCTCGAATGCATAGGGTTTCAGGCGGCTGAAGGAGTGTTTCGCCGCATAGCCGGTAACCTTGATCATGTTCGCTCCCTGGAAAATGGAGCGGGGACGATAAGCCGGGCTTGCGGCTGCGTCTGTTAAGTAACGCGCTCAGGGGCGACCTGCAATGCTTCCGGGCCGGCCAATGCTAGACTCGGGCTCTTTGCCACCAGGAGGAACACGATGCTGCTCAACCGCTACGCCGGCGCCGTCCTGCTCGCCGCCGCCTTCCACGGGGCCGCCTTCGCGGCGCCCGAACCGAAGGCCCAGGCCGAGATCGCCCATTTGCTCGACCATGTCGCCACGCCGGGCTGCCAGTTCAACCGCAACGGCAGCTGGCACGAGGGGGCTGAAGCGAAATCGCATTTGCAGAAGAAGTACGATTACCTCATAAAGCGCAACCTGGTCACGAATGCGGAGTCGTTCATCGCCGGGGCGGCGACCGAGAGCAGCATGAGCGGCAAGCCGTATCTCGTGAAATGCGGGGGAGGGAAGGCGGTGGCGAGCGCCGTGTACATGCAGGAGGAGTTGGCGCGGTTCCGGGCGCGGGCGAACAAATGAGGGTACGCGGCGGTCGCAGGCATTGCGTTGGTGTGAATGGTCCGCAGCGGCAAGCGGCGGGGATGCCCGCCCTACGATAACCAGCTGCACGTAGGGCGGGCATGCCCGCCGATCACGAACACAAACCCGCCGGCGCACCGTAGGGCGGGCATGTCCGCCGAATCACGCCACCAGACCCGCGGCTTCTACCCCAGCTCCAACCCGTTCTCCTCGCACCACGCCGCCAGTACCGCCCGCGTCTGCGCCTCGCGGAAATGATGCCAGCGGTCGGTCAGGCCGCGCTCTGCAACCAGCTCGCTGAATTGGCCGTACGCGCCGGCGCGTTTGAACATCTGGCGCACGCGCCCGGCATCGTCAGGCAGCGCCGCATTCGTGAAATCGAACACCAGTTCCAGCCCGAGATCGAGTGTGCTGATATGGGGCACCGGTACATACCGGCTGGCATCGTCGATATCGTCGGGCAAAGGCGCAACTTCCTCATCCAGCAGCTCGGAGCTGACATAAACCTCACCCGTTTCCCGCGACACCCAGGCCTCGGCCTCGGTGCCCGGCTCCGACACCATCAGCACGGCGTCTTCGAGGTCTTCTGCATTCACTACAGGCATTGCATTCTCCAAAAGTAAAAAAGCCTGCAAGGCGCGAACCCTGCAGGCTTTTTAGTATGCAGCATGGCGCCTGAAACCGGCGCCGCGGCAAATTACATCATGCCGTCCATACCGCCCATGCCGCCCATACCACCCATGCCGCCCATGCCGCCGGCTGGCTTGTCTTCGGTGATTTCCGAAACCATGCAGTCGGTGGTCAGCATCAGGCCGGCGATCGACGCTGCGTTCTGCAGGGCCGAGCGGGTGACCTTGGCTGGATCCAGCACGCCCATTTCGACCATGTCGCCA
>DASVTJ010000546.1:0-3338 GCA_036387635.1 Duganella sp. | reverse complement strand
GAATCCTCGATCACGCGCATGCCCTTGCCGCCGCCGCCGGCCGAGGCCTTGAGCAGCACCGGGTAGCCGATCTTGTCGGCCTGCGTGTGGAGAAAGTCGGCGTCCTGCTTGTCGCCGTGGTAGCCCGGCACCAGCGGCACGTTGGCCTTCTCTATCAGCGACTTGGCGGCGGACTTGGAGCCCATCGCACGCATCGCCGACGCCGGCGGGCCGATGAACACTAGCCCGGCTTCGGCGCAGGCGTCGGCGAAGGCGGCGTTCTCGGACAGGAAGCCGTAGCCGGGATGGATCGCCTGCGCGCCGGTGGCCTTGGCGACGGCGATGATCTTGTCGCCGCACAGGTAGCTCTCCTTGGCGGCGGCGGGACCGATCAGCACCGCTTCGTCGCAGACGGCGACGTGCTTGGCGTCGGCGTCCGCTTCCGAATACACGGCGACGGTTTTGATGCCCATGCGGCGCGCGGTGGCGGCGACGCGGCAGGCGATTTCACCACGGTTTGCGATCAGGATTTTAGTGAACATTTTTTTTGTCTCCTACTTATTTTTATATGAATCGCGTAGGGCGATTAGCAGCCGCACTTTTCCTTCGGCGCCGATTCCAGCACGGCGCCACGGGTCTTGAGGCCCAGTTTCGCCAGCAGGCTGCGGTCATCCTCGGCTTCCGGGTTTTCGGTTGTCAGCAGCTTGTCGCCGTAGAAGATCGAGTTGGCGCCGGCCATGAAGCACATCGCCTGCACCGCTTCGCCCATCTGGCGGCGACCGGCGGACAGGCGCACGCGCGCCTTCGGCATCGTGATGCGGGCGACGGCGATGGTGCGCACGAATTCCAGCGGGTCCAGCGGGTCCATGCCGTACAGCGGCGTGCCTTCCACTTGCACCAGATGGTTGACCGGCACCGATTCCGGATACGGATTCAGATTGGCCAGCTGCGCGATCAAGCCGGCGCGTTGCAAACGCGTCTCGCCCATGCCGACGATGCCGCCGCAGCAAACTTTAAGGCCGGCCTCGCGGATGCGGCCCAGCGTGTCCAGGCGGTCCTGGTATTCGCGGGTCGAGATGACGTTGTCGTAGAACTCGGGCGCCGTGTCCAGATTATGGTTGTAGTAGTCCAAGCCGGCTGCCTTCAGGCGCTGCGCCTGGCTTTCCTCCAGCATGCCCAGCGTGGCGCAGGTTTCCAGGCCGAGCGCCTTCACTTCGCGCACCATTTCCTCGACCTTGTCCATGTCGCGGTCCTTTGGGCTGCGCCACGCGGCGCCCATGCAGAAGCGGGTGGCGCCGTTGTCCTTGGCCTGGCGGGCCGCATCGAGCACGGTGTCGATGTCGAGGATCTTTTTGGCTTCGACGCCGGTGTCGTAGCGCGCCGCCTGGGGGCAGTAGCCGCAATCCTCTTCGCAGCCGCCGGTCTTGATCGACAACAGCGTGGCCAGTTCGACGTCGCCGGCCGGGAAGTTGAGGCGGTGCGTTTGCTGGGCTTTGAACATCAGGTCATTGAACGGCAGGTCGAACAGCGCCATCACGTCTTCCAGCGGCCAGGTGGCGGCCGGCGGCAGCGTGATCGCAGCCGTCGGACGGTGCAGGGAAACGGTTTTCGGTTCTTGGAGGGTGTTCAGGGACATCGGGTTTCCTTCTTCGTTCAAAGTTTGGTCTGAGTCGGCCAGTTCGGCAGCTCGGTAAAATCGATATGGGCGGCGGCGGCTTCGGCGCTCGGTTGCGGCAGGCGCGGGATGCGGCCCAGCAGCGGCGCGTCGATGCGCTGCGCCAGCGCGGCGATGTTCTCGCCGGCGAAAGGCATGTCGGCTTGCGTTTCGTTGGCGACCCAGCCGATCAGGGTCAGGCCGCGCGCCTCGATCGCCTCGACCGTCAGCAGCGCGTGGCTGATGCAGCCCAGCCGCAGGCCGACCACCAGCACCACCGGCAGCCCCAGTTGCTCGGCCATGTCGGCGGTGTCGAATTCGTCGTTGAGCGGCACGCGGAAGCCGCCCACGCCTTCGACCACCACCGCGTCCGAGGCGGCGTTGATTTCGACGTAGGCCGCCAGGATCGGCACCGCCGTGATGACGATGCCTTCGAGCGCGGCGGCGATGTGCGGCGCGGCCGGCTCCTTGAGCAGGAACGGCGTGGTGATCGACGCCTGCAGGTGGACGTTGCCGGCGGCGGCCAGCTGGTCGCAGTCGTCGTTGTGTAATTCGCCGTCGCGCAGCTCGGCGCCGGCGGCGACCGGCTTCATGCCGCAGGCGCGCACGCCGGCCTTGACCAGCGCGTGCAGCATGGCCGAGGACACCAGCGTCTTGCCGATTTCGGTGTCGGTGCCGGTGACAAAGCAGCAGAAGCGCGGCGGCAGGCCGTTGGCCACCACCGCCGGCTGCACCTGCGGCGTCAATTCGTCCGCTTCCACCACTTCAGGGGTGTCCGCTGGCGGTACATCGACCGCTATGACGGGATCATCGAGATTCATCGCACGTCCTTTCCAAGGCTTTCAAGTACATGAATTTCTAAAGCATTAAGGGCGGCTATCAACTGCGCGACTTCCATGCTGCTATGGCCCGCCGACAGCGTCACGCGCAGGCGCGAGGTGCCTGGCGCGACGGTCGGCGGGCGGATGGTGCCGACCCACAGCCCCTGTTCGTACAAGGCTGCGCCGGCGCGCATAGTTTCGGCATTATCGCCGATCAGGATGGGCTGGATCGCCGTCATCGACGGCAACCGCTGCCAGCGATCAAGCTTGAGCCCAACATGGCCATCGTCCAATTGTGCCACCAATGCCTTGAGATGAGCGCGCCGTTTTATGCCTTCCTGGCCTTCGATCAATTCGAGGCTGGTCAGCAGTGCGTGCGCCAGGGCCGGCGGCGCGGCGGTGGTGAAGATGTAGGGGCGCGCTCTCTGGATCAGCGTCTCGATCACCGTCTCGTGCGCGGCCACGAAGGCGCCGCCCACGCCGGCCGCCTTGCCCAGGGTGCCCATGTAGACCAGGTACGGCGAGCGCAGGTTGAAGTGCTCCAATGCGCCACGGCCGTTGTCGCCCAGGGTGCCGAAGCCGTGGGCGTCGTCCACCACCAGCCAGGCGCCGTGCTGTTCGCACAAGGCCAGCAGCGCCGGCAGCGGCGCCAGGTCGCCATCCATGCTGAAGACGCTGTCCGTCACGACCAGTTTGGTGGCGGCGTTGCTGGCGGCGAGCATGGCGCCCAGCGCCTCGAGGTCGGCGTGCGGGTAGACCTTGACGCTGGCGCGCGAGAGGCGGGCGCCGTCGATCAGCGAGGCGTGGTTCAGCGATTCGGAGAAGATGGCGGCGTCGCGGTCGCCGGCGGTCAGGCCGGTGATGATGGCGAGGTTGGCCATGTA